>JAEZDW010000226.1 GCA_023417955.1 Bacteroidota bacterium | reverse complement strand
CAGCACCGTGACCGTTGTACCAGTTATATTTCCTATGAAGGGAATGATCTCGAGCAGGCCACAAAGTATAGCAAAAAAGATCGGGTTCTTCACCCCTGCGATCGAGAAACCAATACCATACATCACCCACAACATGACGATCATTATCGCCAGACCTGTAAGGTATTTTTGCGTTACCCGGCCACATCGTTGAACAATTTCCTCTGCCGTATCTTTTTCTCCCTGTGGTGCAATCCGGATAAAAAATCGCTTTATATGCTCCTTTAAGTATAGGAAAAGGAAAATGTAAACCAATGTGAGAATCGCATCCGTAATGAATCCACCAACACCTGAAAGAAACCCTGTTACAAATCCACCGACCTTACCCGACGAAGAGCTTTGTTGTTCCTTGAGCATCTCATCCTGTTTTTCCTTTGAGATGCCAAACGTTTGGGCGACATAATCGCGCGCCTGCTGATAACGCTCTGTAAGTTGTTGTTCAATCTGTGAAGTATCTTCGGAGAGATCGGAAATCTGCCATCCCAACAAGAGAAAAAGCCCGGCGAAAAAACTCAGTAATAGCAGAAGCGAGAAGAGAATAGCTATCGCTTTGTTAATCCCCTTTCTCATCAGCCACCGGACAAACGGGTAGAGTAATGTTGACAACAAAGCACCGAATACAAGCGGAACCAGGAGACTCTTTCCAAAGTGCAGTACAATTACACCCAGAACGAGGATTAGAAGGATAAGCGCTGTCCTTTTTAGGATATCGAGTGACATGAGAATATCTGGTATCAGAGTCCGGTTAAAAAGCTATGCCGTCCGGTGGGTACAACAAAAAAAAGTCCTGTCCACGCTAACGCAAGACAGGACTGTCTTAACCAAACTAAACACACCAACTCTGATCTCGCGGGCAGCGCCGTATCGGGCCAGCCCGAAGATCTCCCAACATCTTGATTCACACCTCGGGATAAAAAAAGAATACCAGAATCAAAACACGGGTGCGTTAGCATCATCCGTACATGATATTTCCCTTTTTTTCACCTGCTCCCCACTGCTAACGGAGTTTCTTCACGTTATTTGTCGGTATGTCGCTCCGTGTTTGCCTGATAGATGACGCCCAGCTTTTTCAAAACAAGGGCTGAGATGTCAAACCGCTCATCTGCAAACAGTAGTAACTGTCCTCCGCCTATGACGTTCTGATTCGCAACGTATGCATAGCCCTCCTCACGCGCGACAGTCTCAATTGCCTGCGAAACTTTTTCCAATAACGGCGTTACGAGTTCCTGATGTTTTCTTTGAATGGACGCCTGAGCGTCCTGCCGGAAATTTTGATAATTATCCCGCAAGGAAGCCAGTTCGACTTCCTTGTCACGACGAATTGGCTCTGCCGTGCCTGCCGGGAGATTCTTATATGCTTCAAACTTTTCTTCAAGTTCCCGGGTTCGCAGCGCAAGTTGATTTTGCAGTTGCGTTTCAAATGATCCTATTTCCAGCTCAACGGTCTTGTATTCGGGTAGCTCAGAAACTATTAGCTCCCAATCAGCGTGGGCGATCTTTTGCGACGCCTGTGCAAATGTGTTGGCTGCCGGTAATAGCAGCACAACGAAAAGCAAACTCTTCATAATGGCCGTTTTTATCCGGGATGATTCCAGGCGGCCTTTAGTTTTAGCACTTACAGGATTTTGACCCTGCGCATTAGGAGTCGCCGTACATTTTGAACACGGGATTGCGTAGCGGTGACGCTCCTGCTGAACATAGAAAGGCAATTCCTGCTGCAATATCTTCAACGGACACCCATTTGCTGAAATCCGCATTAGGCATCGCCGATCTGTTTTGAGGCGTATCAATCGTAGACGGAACAATCACCGAAGTGACAACTCCGGAAGATGCACCCTCGGCATTCAGTATATCAGCAAGGTTAAAGAGCAGCGATTTGCTCAGTGCATAGGCAACGCTGTGTTTGCCTTCGGCCGGTGTAAGTGCTGAACGTGAACCGACAAGAACAATACGACCTGAACCGCTGGCTTTCATTTGTTCAAATATCGGTCGTGCAATGTGATACGCGGTTTTGAAGTTCAGCGTAATCATCTTGTCAATCTTTTCATCGTTGGTGCCGGAAAGCGATCCGCCCGAATATCCACCTGCTATGAGCAGCGCCACGTCGATGGTGGTGTGACGGTTGATAATCTTTGCAACCACCTCATTGGTGTCGGATTCCTTCGCAAGATCCGCCTCCCAGACATCAAGCCGCTCATGCGAACCGAGGGCAGCCCCTTTTCCGGGCGAGACGATTGCGGACACCTGATGACCATCATCAAGGAAACGAGACATTACCGCCGATCCAAGGTTACCGGTTGCTCCGGTAATAACAACGCGCATACTTTTTTGAGTCATCCTGCTAATATAGTCGTTTTGCAGCGGCGGGTGAACCCAGATCAATCCAGAAAATATGAAGCGGTTCGGTCGGTTCGCTCTTCCCGTTTCCGTTGGCATCATGCCTTGCATAAATATACATCACGTCGTTGCCCTGGTCATACTGTGATCGCACAACCGAGTAGTCGTCGGGTATAAGCTTTGTTTTTGAGGTACAGGAAGCATTGAAGTGATAGAACCGTCTTAAGTCAAGTTTGTTAATCAGCGTGTCGGTATTCGTATCTTCATCGTAAACTGAAACGAGATAATAGTCGCGAGTAACAGGCTTTTTGTTAATTGAATCCTGTAGAAATGAAGGATAGTAAAGTGACTTCACCAGCACGGGATGGTTAAACAGAAATGTTGGCTGTTCGTTTTTCAGGTCGCTGTAAGCTATGTTAATGAGATTATATCCATAAATGAGATCAATGCCGGGCATGAAGTGTTGTACATAGTCGTATCCATCGTCGTCATAGTAGTAATAACCGGAGTAGGATTCATTGCGACCTTTCTCCTTTTTTATCTGTTTGTAAACAGTAACAAGGCGACGTTCCTTTAAGCCGGTCAAAACAACTTTTTGCGGATACGATGCCAAATCTTTCAATGGTACCCTTCCATCGACGGAATTAATGGTATCACCCGATTCAACCGGAGCTGGCATACGGATTTGCTCATCGGCACCATCATTCTCACGTGAGGAACATGAAAACAGAAACACAACTGACAGAAGGATTGGTAATACACTCAGGTCAATACCCGGATAGCGCTTCAAAAAAGATTTCACGAACATGACTGATCAACTTTATGGTCACTAATAAGCAACAATATATCGCTTTTTCAGATAGGGAGGTTTAACTTCGCTTCCGATACCAATCTCAATTTTCTCGCTGACCTCCGATCATCATGACAAAACTTGTTTACCACGTTGCCACTACGCTGGATAACTTTATCGCACACACGGACGGATCAATCGAGGATTTTCTTACCGAAGGCGATCGCATCCCCGCATACCTGGAACGGAGCGGATTACAAACCTGCAAATCGTCGATACATGTGTGTACAACTCAGGGGTTGTACTGCTTACCTTTGACATCGTTCGTTGACAAAATATCTCACCGGATATGGTTGCAGTATAGTGCAGTATGCCCTGATTCAGTTGCCTTGCTACTTTGACTCTTTGAAATCACGACAAACATGTTGAAGACGTTTCTTTTTTCCGTTTTTGCCCTCCTGGCATATGAAATCTCTGCACAGGGCATCGATTATAAAGGCTTTCCGCAATGGCAATGGGGCAAACGCGACAGCACCGAATATTACCTTTATACGCCTGACGGGATGGAGAAAGGAAAACGCTATCCGGTAGTGCTCGCGCTCCATGGGTGCTGTGGTGAAGACTACCACGCCACGCTGCGTAACGCTGTGGACCCGTTGGTAAGGGTCTGGCATAACTTCGGTGCAAACACCCAGACAACACCAACCTACATCGTAGCACCCAAGACAAAAAGAGGCTGGACACAACATCTGGTAAATCTGAAAGCGGTTCTCGATGATCTGATTCAAAATCAGCAGGGCGATCCGCAACGTATTTACATTACGGGTTTCTCAATGGGTTCCGGAGGCACGTGGCAAATGCTCGAAATGTATCCCGACTTTTTTGCAGCCGCCATGCCGATGGGCATGAACTACACAGGTTCGCAGCCCGAAAAGATCAAGCACATTCCGATTTGGACTTTCCGCGGTGAAAAGGACTGGTGGGCACGGTATCTTGGAAAACACATGGCGGACATCCGACACCAGAACGGTTGGCCAGCCGACTCGGCAGAGTGGAATGACGGAATAAATCCCCGGATAACAACGTTCGCCGGCATGGGCCACGGCATCATGTGGGCCGCAGTCTCAAATTATGATTTACCGGCCTGGGCATTTTCGAAAATCAATGACGGCAATGCATATCCTCAAATCAGGTTCACATCACCTGCCTTTGGCGAAAACGTAAAAACCGGTGACCGCATAACGTTTGAGGCAGACGCAATTGACAGCGATGGAACAATTTCAAAAGTTGTTTTTAGTCACAACGACAAAGTCATCAAAACGGTGACCGCAGCACCGTACAAGATCACTATTCGTGCAAAGAATGGCGATAATCTCATTACAGCAACCGTATATGACGATAAAGGAAAATCAACCGCAGCAACTTCGATGGTTCGAGTAGATGTACCCCCTGCGTTAATCGGGTCCTCTCTCCCTTCAGCCGAACGGGGAAGATTTTATTCTCATCAGCTTAGGACGACAGGCAATGGAAAGGTTACCATCACACCAGAGGATGGCTCGCAGATTCCGCCGGGACTCCAGATAACCGAGGCAGGGTCAGTTCGCGGAATCCCAATCAGGGCTGGCGAATATCGAATGACAGTTCTCCTTACAGATGAATACGGCGCGCCGCGAAAGGAACAAATTGCCCTGTCAGTAAAGGAAAAATCCCCGGATGATGTTGTCGTTACCGAAGCGAAGACCGTGGGCGGCAAGACGTTGCCTCTAACCGTGTCGTTACCCGGTGAAATACCGTTTTCGGAAAGAGGAGACACCGAGATAACGTTGAGCGCGGTCCCGAAACCGTACCTTGGTCTGCCACTGATTCAAACGCCATTCCAGGATTCCGCCAGCGTGGGCAGTGGCTATCTCACCTTCAAGTTAGACGAGCCTGTCACCGTTATCGTTGCATATGAGAAGCTGAACAATTTGTTGACTTCAAAGACTCCTGAATGGTTAAGCGAATTCAGAAAAGAGACCGGCGAACAAATTGTAGCGCAATACTTTTACTATGATATATTTGTCAGGGACTATCCAGCGGGCACGATATCACTCCCTGGTGCAGACGCAGGGAGCAATGGTGTTAATACGAACTATTTTGTGATGATCAGGAAGAAGGCACACCAACAGTGACGTTGCACTCCCGATTTTTTGGAATGAACAACAAACTGCCTGTATGGAAGTGACTTACAATCGCGAAACAAATCTTAGCGCGGAGGAATTCCGGAACGTATTAATCGCATCAACACTTGGCGAGAGGCGCCCTGTGGATGATCTGCCACGCCTTCAACAAATGCTCGCCAACGCAAACCTCATAGTAACGGCGCGTCTCGAAGGCAAACTAATCGGCGTCGCAAGATCCGTATCCGATTTCGCTTTTTGCACATATCTCTCCGACCTTGCGGTTGACGAGCGTTACCAAAAACAGGGAATAGGCAAGGCATTGATCCGCCGTACAAAGGAAGAAGCGCCACAGGGAAAATTGATTCTGCTCTCTGCACCGAAGGCCGTAGCGTATTATCCGCGAATCGGCATGACACGCCATGAACATTGTTTTTTCATTGACAATGAAGACGAACTTGTCTGATAACGCGAAGGCATGCACAGATTCTTTGATTTTTTTTAGATCAGACCAGTATCCCACGCGTGGCGGCTTGAGTTGGAACAGATTTTTTAGAACTTTGCAGAGTTTGTTCACTTAAACGGCCGTAAGCTTATGGAGGAGATCAAGGTTAAAGCAAAAGTCATTGTTGACAACGGCGACGTCAGGTTAGTACGCAAGAAAGGCCGTCTGGCTTTTCCGGTAGAGGTTATCGAGCCGAACGCGGGAACACATCGGCGTGTTGAGAACAAAAAGGAATTTCTTGAACTATTGCGGGAAGTCAGGGACCGCAGTAAAAGCCGCTTCGTTTCGAAGAGCACGGTCATTGAAGAACGGATTAACGCGTTGATTCGCAATCTTCACCACGCGGCCTGAACCACAGGAACAATCGCGAACCGTTTATCTGGCCACAAACGACGTCCCGGACGAAGGGCGAGAACATACGATTGCCCGAAACTCCGAATCGGAAGCTGCTATGTAGAATCAATACCTCATTAAATTTCCCTCCATATTAACATCGCACCTTGCCTGCCAGGCAGAAGCAGCTTTTCTAAATTAATTCATTCCCGGTCGCGACTACTTACCGACACTTTCGTGTTAATAAAGAAAAGGGGCGCGTGAGCCATTATATCAGGAATTCTTATCAGCGTGAAAAAATCCATCCCATTGACGGCAGACAGATTTTAAGAAGAGGTTGTCCGCTCGATCTATGGACCAGATTCGCTTTTTTTAGTCATCCCGGCACGGTGATTGAATCATTTTAATCAGAGATCAAAAAAATGTATGAAGATATGGGTCAGCCCTCGAACAATAACGTATGCCTCCTGGTAACAGATGATCCCGCAGATCAGGCAATTTTCGCGAGAGCATTGCGCGATGTCTCGCCAAACACAGTTTGCTGCATTGCAGCAAACGGAATCGAAGCAATGGAAATCATGACTTCAGAGAACGTCGTTCCTGATTTTATATTCGTTGAGTTGAATATGCCGCATATGGATGGTATCGAGTTCGTTCGTCAGGTCAAGGCAACGTATCCGCTGGGGCAAATTCCGGTGATCGTTCATTCCGGAACACCGGAACCAGAGAAATTGCCTTCAATCAAGGCAGCGGGGGCATCGGCAATATACTTTAAAGAGTATGATTACGGAGGGGTTTGTAATATCCTCTATCTGTATTTCCTTTCTCAGCTTTCTCCGCTGCACCTAAACTAATCATGGTTGCCGGCGCTATATAGGACTGCTTTCATCAGGCATTCTTTTTTTGCCTGAATCACATACAAGTCGACTCTAAGCCATTCGCTACCATGAGATTTCCTGAACGAATTTCCTGTTCGCTAACAATAATTATTGCCGCTACGTTGTCGTGCTGCTCCCACACCATAACGTACGACGAAGCGATTGAAAAAAACCGGAAAAATTTTGAAGACCCCCAACAGCTTGGTGACGCGATCTTCCTCGTCGAAATGAAAAGTGCGAATCTGCTTCATCTCGAACTACTGCAGACTGCGGCACAAGCCGGATACTCATCAGAACTTGTTAATCTCGGGAAAGAGGAAATCGGCGCATTCAAAACGGTTGCACAAGACCTTACTGAAGTTGCCCGCGGTGAAGAGGCCCGATTGCCAACGGAAATGAGCAAGGACCATGAGGCCCGGTTAGCCGCCATTCGTGAAACACCACGCCAGGAAATTGACAGGGCAGTAATTACAGAATTGCGAAAACTATCTGAGGCTGCGATGAGTCAGCTTAAGCTGATGGCAACCGAAGGATCGGATCCTGATGTACGCGCATTTGCCGCACGGAAAATCGGTACGCTTCGCGTTCACCTGGCACGTGTCATCGAAGTCGAGGAAGGCCTGCTCACTACTGTGAAAGCAGAATAATCAATATCATAAGTTTTACGTACACGTCAGTTCCACTTTTTACTAACTTGGTGAAAAACAAAATCATGTTTGCCACCCTCGTACACGTTCACGTAGAAAGTAAGCACGTCGCGGAATTCATTGAGGCGACACGCCTTAATCATGAGCAATCGATTCAGGAGTCTGGAAACCTCAGGTTTGACATTCTTCAGGATGAATCCGATCCTTCAAAGTTTATCCTGTATGAAGTTTACAAAACACAGGAAGCAGTTAACGCCCACAAGGAGACACCTCATTATCTCCGAGGGAGAGACACCGTCGCACCCTGGATGAGCAGACCCCGCGAAGGCAAAAAGCACGCATTATTATTCCCAGCCACGAAATGAGGCCATTTACGCTGTCGCAGACGCCTCGTCTTTTTTTCGGACCAGGCGAAGCAGGGAAACTCCCTGGACTAATTCAGAAGTTTGGGCGATCCGTTCTGCTGATCACGGGGGCGAAGTCGTTCGCGTCGTCGCCATTTGCCGCAAGATTCGACGCGGAGGCTTCTGCGACTAGTCTAAACGTTAGCCGTTTCACAATTTCGGAAGAGCCTTCCCCTGAAATGATTGACACGATTGTTACAAAAACGGGGGAGAACCCCATTGATGTCGTCGTGGCAATCGGAGGCGGAAGTGTACTCGATGCCGGGAAAGCCATATCGGCGATGATTCCGTTGCGCGAACCCATCAAATTTTACCTCGAAGGTATAGGTTCCAAAATTCATCCCGGGCGAAAGATTCCGTTTATTGCAGTTCCAACGACATCCGGAACCGGCAGCGAGTCGACCAAGAACGCAGTGCTTTCTGAAGTTGGTGAACAGGGTTTTAAACGTTCACTCCGTCATGATAATTTCATTCCCGATTTTGCGGTAATAGACCCGCTGCTGATTACATCGTGTCCCCAATCGGTAACTGCAACGTCCGGCATGGACGCATTCACACAATTACTTGAGTCGTATGTTTCGACAGGAGCATCACCGGTAACTGACGCGCTTTGTCTGGAAGGCCTGACAAGGGTACGCGATTCATTGCAGCTGGCATATCAACAACCTGATAATATAGAAGCCCGATCCGGTATGGCACTCGCCGCCTACTTATCCGGAATTACGCTCGCGAACGCAGGACTTGGTTTGGTTCACGGATTCGCTTCATCTGTAGGTGGGCGATTTCCAATTGCGCATGGAGTGATCTGCAGTTCATTAATGTACGCATGCAACAAACTCACCATCCAAGAACTCCTTAGTACCAACAGCAACCCGGAGGCACTGGCAAAATATGTGCGCGTCGGCCAACTCTTCGCACGTTCAGAAATAAAGCGTGATCAATACTGTCTTGAGTACCTCACAGATTTCCTCCGCGAATTACGCGACACGCTAAACATCCCGACCCTTGCCGAAGCAGGTGTTCAGGAATCATTGGTTGTGCAATTAGCAGAGGCGACTGACAACAAATCCAACCCAGTTAAACTCGAGAACGACGAACGCATCGAGGCGCTGAAGATGGCGATGCGTCGCTAGTTCGCGCAGAAAAGCAACTCGCCCCGTACAACCAATGTCATTCCGACGATTCACAGATTCTTCATCTCTATATCGTTAATTCATGAACAAATGAGTCCGATGAAGAAAGTCATTGTTCTTCAAATTTTGCTTTTGTCGGCGATGTGCGCCATTTGTCAGAGCAATTCATCACAGCAACGGGTGCCGGCAAATCAGGTGGTCGAAACGAGAAGGCCAGATGCAAACAAGACATGTAATTCAGGATTAGTAGAACGAAAGCATTGCAGGAGGGTCCCAACTCCCCGCGAAGGGAAGGTATATTATGCCCGTGCGCCTCGGTCAATACAGGCTCTGCAACGCATACGCCGCCCGATTCCAATAGGTAATTAATCGAGAATATCTTCCGAATTTCTTTCGCGAATACCAATCCTTCATCTTTCCTTCATGATCCCCGGCGATCTTTAAAATACTTGATTAATTCAAGTCGCGGACGCAAGTAACAAGAGCTCAGGTCCTCTTGCAGCCGCTCGTCACCAGTTTACTTAACAGCCTACGTGACTGACGA
>JAEZDW010000170.1 GCA_023417955.1 Bacteroidota bacterium | reverse complement strand
GTTACAATCAGGCCCAGATAGAAAAAGTCGGCAAACCCAAGCTGTGGCAAACCATATTCCTTGATCAACCCGTTAAGCACGAGGTTTGTTGATGTACCGATGACAGTCATCATGCCACCAAGTATTGTCGCGTAGGAAAGTGGAATAAGAAACTTAGACGCGGGCCGGCCGGTCTTTTGTGCCCACTCCTTAACGTACGGTATCATAAATGCGACAATCGGCGTATTGTTCAGAAATGCAGAAACGCTGGAAACCATAACCATCATGCGAAGCAAAAATCCCTTCGCGGACAATTGCGGATTGAAAAGCCGCGCGAACATTTCGGGACCAAAAATCATTCGTATGCCTGCCGTCACGATCACCAACAGAAAAATGATAATGATCTGAGGGTTCGAAAGACCCCTGAGAAGGTCATCTGCTGTGATAACCTTGCCCATTAGCAGGGCGACAGTGCAAATGAAGAACGTTAACGGCGGGTTCAGCAGTTCCTTGTACAGGGAGTACACGAGGAATACGATAACTGCAAGAACGAAGAGGTTAGTCAGTGTAAAGTCCACCAATCCTGTAGAGTTAAGGCGCAAAAGTAATACAATCTGCCGAACTTCGTGAAAAAAGTTTCAAATCTGACTTGCATTAAGCGTTTTTGGCCTTATACGCTATATTTTTTTGCGTTCGTCCATACGTCGAGAAGCATGGTCAGGAAGGCCTCCATGTTGTGCAGGTGGATCATATTAGGACCGTCGCTCAAAGCTTTTTCCGGCTGGGGATGAGTTTCGATAAAGAAGCCGTCAACACCGGCGGCCGCGGCTGCACGTGCCAGGAAAGGTGCAAACTCACGTTGCCCGCCCGATGAACCGCCCTTTCCTCCGGGTTGCTGTACCGAGAGCGTTACGTCGAAAATGACGGGTGTAAACTGTCGCATTATCGGCAGCGATCGCATGTCAACTACAAGTGTGTGGTAGCCAAAACTGGCTCCGCGTTCGGTGAGAAACACATTGTTATTGCCTTCTTCACGCACTTTATCGACAGCATATTTCATGTCTTCAGGTGCCATAAACTGGCCCTTCTTTATCTTAACTGCCTTACCTGTTCGGGCTGCCGCCTTGAGCAGATCCGTCTGACGGCACAGGAACGCCGGAATCTGAAGGACATCTGCTACATCTGCAACTTCCGCGCATTGATAGGACTCATGAACGTCTGTGACAATGGGCACACCCAGATCTTTTCGGACACGCGATAAGATTTCAAGACCGCTCTCGAACGAAGGACCACGATATGATCCTGCAGAAGTTCTGTTCGCCTTGTCGAAGGAAGATTTGAATACGTATGCTATGTTGAGTTTTGCGCAAAGCTCTTTCACCTTCGATCCTGTTTCCATACACAGGTCGTAACTTTCTGCAGCGCATGGGCCGGAGAAAAGAACAAGTTGATCGGTCCCAAGTGTTATTGAATCCGCAATGTGCACCGGAGCAGAAAATTTTTGCATGATGTAAATTTTGTTTTTTGAAGTTAGTGAAGGCGCTGCCGAATCGTGTTACTTCTTCCTGATACCTGGTATCTTTTCAAACTCTCCCCGGGCAGCAAGTACGAGGTCTGCGACTTCGCGCAGCACACCCCGCCCACCTTTAGCCTGCGTTACAAGGTCAACCTGTTCCTTGATGTAATCAAATGTGTCGGCCGGGCAAACACTCAAGCCTGCAATTCGAAACACCGGCAGGTCGTTGATATCATCGCCAATGAAAACAACTTCCTTGTTCTTGAACTTATAATGGTTTATCAGTTTCTGAAACGTATCAGCCTTGTCAAGAATACCCTGGTGACAGAAATCAAATTTCAGTTCTGACGCCCGCAAATTCGTTACCTCCGATTCTCTGCCGGAAATAGCCCCTACAATTATGCCTGCTTTTTTCAGGTGGCTGATGATCTGGCCGTCTTTTACATTGAAATTCTTGATCTCTTTTCCGAAGGAATCGTAAACGATCCGGCTGTCGGTCAGCACCCCGTCAACATCAAAAAAGATGGCCTTAATCGCAGAAGCCTTGCGGACTTGCTCTTTCGTATAAGCTGATAAAATTAGTTTCAATCGTTTGTATTTTGATCTTTAAAGAAAAAAACCGTCGAAAATTAGAAAAAGGTTTTTATTTCCTCATTCAAATACCCGAAGTTTAGCGAAAACCGGCCGGTTCGCAACGAGACTGCCGGACAACTCTGAACCTAAACCACAAGGATGCGCCTTACGAAATTTCTGCTGAGCCTGTTCGTAACCGTTGCTCTCATTTATTTTCTGGATAACCGATGGGTTGTCGGTGGCCAGCCGATCCCGCCGCTTGGGAAGTTCCTCGACCCGTTTCAGGGATTCTGGCAAAATATCGAATCAAAAAACATCGAGACACATGACAAACTCCGGCTGCCTCAATTGAAGGCACCAGTAAAGATCATTTTCGACAGTCTGATGATTCCTCACATTTTCGCTGAAAACGAAGACGACCTTTACTTCGCACAGGGGTTTGTTACTGCCTATCACCGGCTCTGGCAGATGGAATTTCAGGTTATGGCCGCAGCAGGACGCCTTTCAGAAATTATTCCCGGAGATGCCGTACTCGACTTCGACCGTCGCCAGCGTCGCCTGGGTATGGCGTGGGGTGCCGAAAATGCAACACGCGTGATGATGGAAGATCGCGATGTCAACCGTGCCGTTACACGCTACGCCGACGGTGTGAGCGCTTACATACAATCACTCTCGTATCGCGAACTGCCTTTTGAATACAAATTGCTTGATTATCGTCCCGAAATGTGGTCGCCTGGCAAGGCAGGACTGTTACTCATGAATCTTTCGCAATCGCTCAACATCGGTGATGCCGACCTTGAGATGACCAATGCACTCAACCTTTATGGAGCTGAAGTGCTTGAGTTGTTGTATGCCGAGAACGATCATCCTGCAGGAGATCCGATTGTCGATCAACCCGGTACCTGGAGCTTTGAGCCCCTCCGACTTGACAGCATACCGCTTGCGGTACCTTCCGTTCTGGCGGACTTACCTCCTGCAACCAAAAAGGTACGCGGTATTGGCAGCAATAACTGGGCAGTACATGGTTCACGCACAACTACAGGCTCTCCGATACTCAGCAATGACCCTCATCTTAATCTCACGTTGCCATCAATCTGGTACGTCGTTCATCTGAATGCACCTGGTGTCAACGCGATGGGAGCTTCTTTTCCCGGAGCGCCCCAGGTTATACTCGGATTTAACGACAGCATCGCATGGGGCTGCACGAATGCACAACGCGATCTGACCGACTGGTACCATATCAAATTCCGCGACGACACACAACGTGAGTATCTAAGCGATGGCGAATGGAAGAAAACCACGACCCGTGTGGAAGAATTCCGTGTACGCGATGGAGATGTATTTTACGACACCGTGTATTACACACACCACGGTCCGGTTGTTTACGACCGGAGCTTTCATCGGGACCACGCAAAAAACAGCTTTGCGTTCCGATGGATTGCGCACGATGGGTCACGCGAGTTGAAAACGTTTAACCTTCTCAATCGTGCCCGCAACTATGACGACTTTCAGCAGGCACTGCGTTACTGGTCGGGGCCAGCACAAAACTTTGTATTTGCATCCACCCGGGGAGATATAGCTATGCATGTACGCGGCAAGTTTCCGGTGCGCAGAAAGAACGAAGGTCGCTTTGTTCTCGACGGAACGCTGACGAATACTGAATGGAAAGCTTTCATTCCCGAAGAGCATCAAATCCGACAGGCGAATCCCCCTAGAGGTTTTGTGAGTTCCGCGAATCAATATCCGGTTGATGCTACATATCCCTATTACATTCAAAGCCACGGCTATGAAACGTTCCGGAACCGCCGGATCAACCAGGTGCTATCGGAAAACAGCAAGGTAGCGCCTGCCGACATGATGAAACTCCAGAATGACAACTATAATCTACAAGCTGCTGAAAGCCTGCCCCTGATGTTAACACTCCTGGACACTGCTGCACTTCGCGGCGAGCAAAGTCGTATAGCGGAGGAGTTAGGCTATTGGAATTATTTCAACTCGCGCGAATCGATGGCGGCAACCTATTATCAGGCATGGTGGAACAGTTTCGTGGATTTGATGTTTGATGAATTCGACTCCGCCAAAGTGTCGCTTAACATTCCTGATGAGTCCGGCATCATTCGTCTGATGAAAACAAAACCAGACTTCGATTTCTTCGATATAAAAGCCACCCCGGAAAAGGAAACGGTTCGAGAACTGGTAAACCTTGCTTTTCATGAAGGTGCCCGGAGAGTTTCGGCGTGGGAAAATGAACGGCAACAACCCGCAGAGTGGGCTGATTACAAAGACACGTTCAT
>JAEZDW010000159.1 GCA_023417955.1 Bacteroidota bacterium | reverse complement strand
GGCTTCGGTTATACGGGTGTGCGAATCCGCGGAAGCGATGCCACCAGTATTAACGTTACCATTAACGGAATTCCGTACAATGACAGTGAATCGCTGGGTACGTTTTGGGTTGATGTTCCCGACGTCGCCTCGTCAGCGCAAAGCATTCAAATTCAACGCGGCGTGGGAACGTCATCAAACGGTGCAGGTGCGTTTGGCGCTACGATAAACTTGCAAACAAATGTACGCAACAACGAACCGTATGCGGAAATCTCGAACAGCGTAGGCTTCCTCGGCACGTTTTCCGAATACAATTCGCGCCGACATACAATAAGCTTCGGAACGGGATTGCTCAACAACCGCTGGATTCTTGATGGACGAATCTCGCGCATTGACTCGGAGGGTTTTATCGACCGCGCAACGGCTGATCTAAGCTCATATTACTTTTCCGCAGGCTACTACGCCGGGAAAACCATGATTAAAGGAATCACTTTCGGCGGAAAAGAGCGCACATATCAGGCGTGGTACGGCGTTCCGGAATCACGTCTAAACAACGACGTTGAGGCCATGTACATAACCGCAATGAATGAAGGCTGGAACGAAATACAACTACAAAATCTCCTGAACTCCGACAGCCGCACATTCAATCCGTACCTGTATCCAAACCAGGTTGACGATTATCAACAGGACCATTTCCAGCTTCACGTCTCGCAGCGATTCACTGATATGTTGAACGCAAGTGTCGCGCTGCACTACACTCCGGGCCGCGGTTATTATGAAGAGTATCGATTCGATGCCGACCTCGAAGACTACGGACTTGATCCCATTGTTATAGGTGCTGAAACTATTTCGGAGACGGATCTCGTTCGACGCCGCTGGCTGGACAATGACTTTTACGGTTTCACGTGGTCGCTGAACTACGCAAATACAAACCTGGAAACAACTTTCGGCGGTGGCTGGAATCGTTACGATGGTGATCACTATGGCGAAATCATCTGGGCAGAGTTTTCGCCGGTGCCGCATGAATACCGGTACTACTTCAACAACGGAGACAAACGCGACTTCAACGTTTTTGGAAAAGCGAACTACACATTCAACGAAAAGGTAAACGGTTTCCTGGATCTGCAGTATCGAACCATCAACTATACAACGAAGGGTCAGGAGAACAGCGGTGCGATACTTGACATTGAAGAACAATATGCGTTCATCAATCCAAAGGCAGGCATCACGCTCTCATTGGGCAAACAAAGTCAGTTGTATGGATCATTCAGCATTGCTAACCGGGAGCCCGTACGCAGTGATTTCATAAACGCACCGGAAAACCGGTTACCGCGTCATGAAACACTTTACAATACGGAACTGGGAGCGCGTTTGGCAACAGCACGTGCATCCTTCAACGTGAACGCATACCTCATGCGTTACAGGGATCAACTCGTGCACACCGGCAAGTTGAATGACGTCGGGGCATCAATCCGCACCAACGCGGATGAAAGTTACCGCGCAGGAATTGAAGCCCAGGCATTGGTCAATATCAGCTCAAAGTTTGTCCTCAATGCGAACGTAACGCTGAGCCGCAACAAGATTAAGGAGTTCAGCGAAGTTTTGTACGACTACGGTCCCGACTTCGACGAGTACAACGAAATTGTCCGCACTTTTAAAGACACCGACATCGCGTTTTCGCCTTCAGTGATCGCTGGATCAGGCCTTACATACCGCCCGGTCGAGGGGCTGGAAGCGGCGTGGCTTTTCAAGTACGTCAGCTCCCAATACCTGGACAACACTGCAAACAAGGATCGCCGGCTTGACGCGTACGCAACCAACGATTTGCGGGTAACCTATACGTTTAATCCCGGTTTTGCGCGGGAACTGTCGTTCAGTCTGCTTGCCAACAATATTTTTGACAAACTCTATTCATCGAACGGGTACACCTGGGGTTATCTGGGCGGAGGTGAGGAGTATCGCGAAAACTACTTTTATCCCCAGGTGGGGAGAAATTTCCTGGTTATGATGGGAATAAAATTCTAGCATGCAGACCATTTGTCAAATAAAATGTCGCGGTTTCCGACTTTAGAAACGGAATCGGAGTTTTCCGCGTTATCTTGGTGTCGTTTTGGCATGTTTCCCTTCAGATTTGGAATTGGCTCAAAGCTTGAGGTAAGACGCCAGCAGGAAAAACGAAAACACAGAAAAAGGAAATAACTATGGGAGGCGCATTTTTAATTGGTATTGTTTTCATGTTGATCGGGTGGATTGTGAGCTCGCGACTGAAAAGCAAGTTTCACAAGTATTCGCAGGTTCACCTGACGCGTGATCTTACTGGTGCTGACGTTGCGCGGCTTATGCTTGCCGACAACGGGATCAGCAATGTAGAGGTTACCTGTGTGCAGGGCGAACTGACAGACCACTACAATCCGACTAACAAAACGGTGAACCTGAGCGAAGCAGTTTATTACGGAAGAAACGCTGCTGCCACCGCGGTTGCTGCGCACGAATGCGGCCACGCTGTCCAGCATGCGAAAGCCTACAGTATGCTTCAATTAAGGTCCGCGCTGGTACCACTTCAGAATGTCAGCGGCCAGATCATGAACTTTGTGATGCTTGCCATGATATTTGGAGGGGCAATGATTCAGGGCTTCTTTCCTACGGCATTGCTGATTATCATCGTGTGTTATGCCATGTTCGCGCTCTTTGCACTGGTAACACTTCCCGTTGAATTCGACGCGAGTAAACGCGCCCTGGCATGGGTGGAAGCACGTGGCATCGTAACCCGCGAGGAACACGCTATGGCGAAGGATGCTCTTAAATGGGCTGCTATGACCTACGTTGTCGCTGCCATCGGTGCAATTACCACGCTGATATACTATGTCATGATTTTCCTGGGACGCCGGGATTAACGCGGCGCAATCGTTCTAAAATAAGTCCGGAGCGATTTTTTTGATCAGATAACTCATTCTATTTTGCAGGCCTGAATAACTCAGGCCTTTTTTTATGGCCGGATTATCCTAATTTGTTTACCTGACTGTTTACCTATGAACTTTCAACTTTCCGAAGAGCAACTGGCGGTCCAACAGGCAGCCCGCGACTTCGCACAAAACGAGCTCCTTCCCGGCGTAATTGAACGCGATACCAATCAGACATTTCCCGCAGAACAGGTTCAGAAGATGGGCGAACTTGGCTTTATGGGAATGATGGTCGACCCTGCCTACAACGGCGGGGGTATGGACACAATCTCCTACGTCCTTGCGATGGAGGAAATCTCCAAAGTCGACGCTTCAGCTTCCGTGTGTATGTCGGTTAATAATTCACTTGTATGCTGGGGACTTGAGAAATTCGGAAACGACGATCAGAAAGAACGATTTCTCAAACCTCTTGCAGCGGGAGAAAAGATTGGTGCGTTTTGTTTATCGGAACCTGAGGCGGGATCCGATGCAACAAGCCAACGTACTACTGCCGAAGACAAAGGAGACTATTATTTGCTCAACGGAACAAAGAACTGGATCACGAATGGAAAGAGTGCGAGCATATACTTAGTAATCGCACAGACGGATCCGGAAAAGAAACACAAAGGTATCAACGCCCTTATCATTGAACGCGGCATGCCTGGTTTTGTCGTCGGCAAGAAAGAAGACAAGATGGGTATCCGCGGTTCCGACACGCATTCGCTGATGTTCACCGACGTCAAAGTTCCAAAGGCCAACCGCATCGGTGATGATGGTTTCGGTTTTACCTTCGCGATGTCCACACTCAACGGTGGCAGGATAGGAATAGCAGCGCAGGCATTGGGTATCGCTGCGGGCGCATTCGAGCTTGCCCTTAAGTATGCCAGTGAACGCAAAGCATTTGGAAAACTATTGAACGAACACCAGGCTATCCAATTCAAACTTGCCGAGATGGCCACGAAGATTGACGCAGCGCGTCTGCTCGTTCACAAGGCGGCGTGGCTCAAAGATCAAAACAAGGATTTCGTAAAGGCAGCTGCAACGGCAAAACTGTTTGCATCGGAAATTGCACAGGAAGTAACAACGGAAGCCGTACAGATTCACGGCGGCTACGGTTACGTAAAAGAATATCACGTTGAACGCCTGATGCGGGATGCGAAGATCACGCAGATTTACGAGGGCACAACTGAAATTCAGAAGATGGTTATCTCACGGCAGCTTATCAAGTAAGGCTGCTTTGTTCGTCAACCTAATTGCGATTCCACTCGTAGATCTTCTCTGAGATCTCGGTGAGGAGTTGAGGATTTTTTTCGAGAGCATTGCCGATGACGATCATGTCGGCCCCGGCTTCCAGTGCATTCCATGCTTTTTGTGCCGTGTTGATTCCACCGCCGACAATTAAAGGAACCTGAATAACCTTGCGCACGGCAGCAATCATCTTTGCACTGATTTCGCGTTCCGCGCCACTTCCGGCGTCGAGGTAAATACATTGCAAGCCGAGCATTTCGCCAGCCATTGCCGTGCTCGCCGCAAGTGAGTACTTGTCTTCGGGAATCGGCATCGTGTTGCTGATGTACGCCACCGAGGTAAGTCGACCTGAGTTGATCAGCATGTAACCTGTGGGCACGACTTCAAGACGTGTGTTTCGAATGATGGGCGCCGACACAACGTGCTGTCCAATCAACAATTCGGGATTTCTTCCTGATATGAGAGAAAGGAAAAGCAACGCATCGGCTGCGGGGTCGATCTGCATGTTGTTCCCGGGGAACAATATTACAGGTATGTTGACATTCTTCTTGATCTCCTTTACGACCAGCGACAGGTTTGGAGTGGTAATCAGACTTCCGCCGACGAAGAAGAAGTCGACGCAGCTTTCACTTGCAAGATTGATGAGCGGAAGGATTCGTGATGTGTCTTCGATCTTATCAGGATCCAACAATATGGCTATACATTTTTTCCCGGCACGTTTTCGCTCGAGTAAAGTTTGCAGCACGTTCATTATTCTTCTTCTTTCTTTTCCTGGACAGACTGCAGGTATTCCATCAGTTTCTCTTTGGCGAGATTCAGCAGGAAGACGGAAGCCTGTGTTGCAAGGGCTGCGCCGATCTGACCCATCAGACCCGGCTCATAGCTTTCTTCATTTTCGACAACAACACCCGGAGATTCCGCCTGAACAATTTTCAGCTTGCGCTCTTTAGACTTTTTGGTCTTGACCGGGCCGGAGAATTGTCTTACGAGAAAGTATGCAAGAGCCAGCGAACCGCCGATGATCAGCGCGTTTTTGATAATCTTCTCAGTGCTTTCAGTCATCATACGTACCTCGCCTTCGAGGGCTTCACGATGTTTGGCGGTCTGCCGCAGCAGGCGGCCTCTTTCCTCATCTGAATCCATTAGCTCCATTTACTTGTTCTTTTGCTTTACCATTATTTTTATCTCCCGCTCAACCTTGGCTGCCAATTGATTGCGCATCAATAAGACAATCAAACCTGCAATCAGGTACACGCCGCTTACAATTCCGAATCCACCGAAATACCCGACTTTCTTGCTTAACTCAAGCGCAACGGCAATACTAATGAACAGAAGAAAGAATGTTCCGACAAAAAGTACGATCAAATAAATTGAAAGGCGCGACAGAATCCTGGCTGCATCCTCTTTCAGGTCATACTTGACGAGCTCGATTCTGCTTTCGACATAATCGGTAAGCCTTTCGATCACCTGGTCGAGCTTCAACATCCGGGCAATACCTTCCTTGATCACGTTTCTGTTTTCGTTTACGCAATATAGAGAGAAGATCGGAAAATAGGGGCTAACGCTCCTCGAATGAAACCAGTTTTTCCAGGGTTTGATTCCGGCTCGGGGAATCCCATTCATGTAACAAGAGAATGTGTTCGTGTTCGCGTCCGGCGAAATAATAGCGGTGAACGACGCTATCAGCACCATTCAAAACCGTTTGCCGAAAGACGTATACCGAATCAAAAGAATGGTCGGCAATCGCAAACGCCGGACGAATTTCTTCAACGCAGGTGTGAACCAGTGTACCCTGACGTTCATTGTCCCAGCAAAAGCCCGGACGGTTAAAATGAAACAGGTCGTCACCCACCATGAACGCATTCTTGCGCATCGAAACAGGTTCAATTCGATCAGGCAGTTGATTTGCATCCGCGCTATAGCGATATAACCATTCGCCGTGTTGCGTGTGCTTGTTCACACGTACCGATACTTTGTAATGTTCACCTCCTTTTTCGTAAGTCAGCATGTAAGTCCTGATGGCGTCCTGATTCAGATAAATCAAAATAAACGGAACAACGAAGAATGTGCTCAACAAATAAACAAACCCGGTAAGCCTGAAGCGAAGCGTAAGTGAACCAAGCCGGTTTGCAAGCCTATAAGGCATTTGCCTGATCCCCGGCATGATCAGAAAGAAAAGGACTCCAACGATATTAAACACGAGGTGCGACGACGCTATAATGATGGCTTCACGCGTGGTTGCATTAAGCGACACTACAAGAAACGCGGTGATCGTTGTTCCTATGTTCGCACCAATAATAAAGGGTCCCGCTTTTTTCAGATCGACAATCTTCTTCGCGACAACAGGTACGATGAGTGACGTCGTTATTGTACTTGAACGTATCGCCGCGGTCGTGACGAGCCCCCAGAAAAAAGACTTCCAGTATCCTGACAAAAATCGACCGAGTCTCTGCGGTTCTTTCACATCAAGGAGGTCAGAAACCAGCCTTCGGAAGGCGAGTATTGAACCAAATAACAACGTTAATGAAATGGCACCTAATAGCAGTCCTGATGGAATCCATGTTTCGAACACCGTAATGACCGGATCAAAAAAGCTCTTGCCGGGTTCGACATGTTGAACGGGGTTGATAACCGGTACAAAAATCCGATCGGCTATGTATGTTGAAACCCGTCCGAGGAAGTTGTAGTAATACTGCAATGGAAACACGATCAATACCGTGAGGATATTGAACAAGTCATGGAATGTTCCGCTTGCTACAGCCCGGCGGAATTCCTTCTTTTTGTTCATGAACCCCAGGCTCACTATAGTACTGGTAATGGTTGTACCAATGTTGGCGCCCATAATGATCGGAAGAGCCGCCTCCACAGTTATAAGACGTGACGCTACAAAAGCAACTACGAGTGCGGTCGTCGTCGAACTGCTTTGTAAGAGGGCAGTGACAAGCAGCCCGATAAAAAGTCCGTTGAAGGGGTTTGACGTTGCCAAGAGAATTGCTTCAGACAATCCGGAGCCAAGACGGGTAAGAGACGCTCCCATCAGATCGACGGCGAACAGAAACGTAGCTAATGCCACACCAATCAGAAGACCGGAACGCACCCAGCGCTGCCGTGGGTAGGCGCTGTCTGTTTGCAGAGTCGACTCTTCTTCCAATTCGTGCACGCGATTTTCCCTCAAAAATAGTGTGCAACTGGCTATAACCGAATAACGTCCCGGAAACTTAACGTCCCGGTAACAT
>JAEZDW010000143.1 GCA_023417955.1 Bacteroidota bacterium | reverse complement strand
ACACGCAACACACACAAGATTATGATGGCAATTACTCGCATAAAGTGACATTTCAAATCAATGTTATCAAAGTAATCGCATTAATCAAACCCGACAAAAAAGAAAAGCCCTGCATCCGTCCGATGCAGGGCTTGGTCCAAACCTTTTTATGTACTCTATTAAAAACGGCTCACTTTTCTGTTACCAGCTTCATCAACTACTTCAATGCTGGATACTTTTTTGTTTTTCACAGTGTAGATCTGTGCGAATTCACCATTGATCTTCTTCGTTTCGTTATGCACGAGTCTGTCGAAGTTGTCATAGATGTTGATGGTAATAGTTTCGTTACCTGCGTTTGCAAGAGAAACGACGTATTTCTCTTCTTCACCAGCAATGCGTGATACGTGAACTACTTTCTTAGAAGCACTGACTTTTTCAGGTTGATAGTTCACAGTTTGCGTTACGCGATTTGCACCATCCGCGATTTCGATTTTATAAGCGCCTGCAGCAAGTCCGCTGAACTTAACAGGAACGATGAATCCACCACCTGTTACAGTTTCAGAATAGATCAGCTGAGACTCGGCGTTGTATATGTTCATTTTTACGCGTCCGTTGTTTTTCTCAGTCTTGTAGATCACTTTGAACACATCAGCGCTCTTAGGGACTACAGCGAATCCGGTATTACCGGGATTTTCTTCGGCAACAGCGCCTATGGAACTTACCATAATCAGCGCAGCGATCAGTAATACATTAGTTTTCATGATTTTGAGTTTTTTCGTTTTTGTTTACAGAACAAATTTACGTTGACGCCGACGTTAAGGTTCATGAGTTGTAAGGAAACCTTACTTATTTTCATAAATAACGTTTGCGGAAACTTCTACGACAAAATCATGAAATCACGCGTTTGATTCGAGGAGGAAAACCGAATTCCCGCCTGTCACATTAATCAATCGGTTGCAGAAAGCGTTTGCAGTCGTGCAAATAACGCCGATTAAAACGAAATCACGGATGGAACAGGGAATCGACAGCAACTAGATGCTGTATTCTTTTTCGATTCCCGAGTTGTCTGAAACCTTAATCGTGGCTCCTTCAACTCCTTCAAGATTAAGAATGGTTGAGAAATCGCGGCTGGCATTGATGCGATCAGTGTAGATCAGCGAGCCATTCTTGTTGTAGACCTTCACAACTACTTTAGTATTCGGCTTCTTGCCGACCATAAGGAACACCTTGTGGTCTTCCGCGCAACGCGTAACATGGAATGTGCGGCTGTTCTCATCAACAGAAGTCACTTTCTTTTTCTTTTCTTCCTTACCGGGAGTTGCATAATCGTTAGCCATTACACCAGCTGTAGCGAAGATGAATGCGAGGCAAAATAAGATACTCTTTTTCATAAGCGTTTTCGTTTTTGTTTGTTGTAGAGACGCTCACGACCTATCGAAAGTTGCAGGAAACGTGTTAAAAAATGTTAAACAATCGGTTGAAATGATTTTACCGCTGCTTATGAAAAGTATTTGTTAAAAAATAAAACCCGCATAAAGAATTGTCGTTCATAACGGGTTCGCCATCCAACTGAGCGAATCAATTGAGATGAAAAAGGTCGCGGCTTTTTTCTTCCTGGTGCAGCAGGTGTGTCTGGAAACGTATGGTGCCCGTAAGGAAACTCTCTCGCTGTCCCCCATCAAGGGTGAGAAATTTGTAACGTGATTGTACGTCCAGGTTAAGTTCATGGGCCACCTGATAAACATTGAACGGTGCCACGTGCTCGTTTATACCCCGGAGGCGAAGGTATTCGACAAACAATTCATAGAGTCGGGGTGATGGAAGTACACTCAGGTCTGTTTTCCATAATGCAACATCGCCACCCGGGTACAGTTTGTCTTTAAATCTGCGAAGCAACAGATCGAGTGTGAAATTATCCTGGCAGCGAACTATAATGTCTGACTCTCCTTCCGGGTAACGCTTTATGACACTCTCCAGTCGCATGAGTGAGCCTATACGCGTCTTGTTAATCTCGTGCGAGCAATAAATCCCGAACGTAACATCACTCGTTTCGAGGTCCTGAAGCAGCTGGCGGTACCGGGATTCAAATATGTGCAAGGGTACCAGTTCCCCGGGTACAGGTAAGATCGCGAGAGGGAACATTGGTATACGCACAATTTTTTCCATATGGTATTCTCAGGCGTTTTAGTACGCGGCAAGGTACTGTGGGTCGAGCCCAAACCTTGATTTGAGTACAGACTCTCCAGGCAGGAAGCCCAGGTTAATCAAGAACGAAAAACCAATGAGTTCCGCATTGAAAGCGCGAATCATTTCTCCGGCAGCAGCGGCAGTTCCACCTGTAGCAAGCACATCATCAAGAACCAGCACCCGCCACCCCGGCATCACTGCATCCTCATGCATCTCAATAGTGGCAGTGCCGTATTCAAGATCATAACTCACGGAACGGGTACGATACGGAAGCTTGCCGGCTTTCCGCACAGGGATAAATCTGCAACCAAGTTCATTGGCCATAATGGATCCAAAAATAAATCCACGGGCCTCGACGGCCGCGATCGCATCCAGGTTCAAAGGCTTGTACTGCGCCACAAGTGCATCGGAAACTTCACGAAAGAGTCCGGGATCACCCAATAACGGTGTGATATCCTTGAAAACAATTCCGGGACGTGGATAATCGGCGATGTCGCGAATGGTACCTCGAATCTTTTCGGCAAGCTCCATAGTTTTCGTAAAAAAAATTGATTCAACTGAAACAATGACAGCGAATCAGTCACTAATAAGCTGCCGTCTAAACATACGAAATCGCCATGCTGCGTATAAATCATTTCGAAAAAAAATATGGCGACACACTTATCCTGAGTATTCCGTCAATCCGGTTTGAACATGGCATCCACTGGATACGTGGCGAAAACGGATCAGGGAAATCGTCGCTTTTTCGATCCCTGGCCGGAATCATTCCCTGCAAAGGCGACGTCGCGTTCGACGACGGAATTTCCCTGCATGAAAATTCTGTTGAATACAGACTCAACGTAAACTTTAGTGAAGCTGAGACGCTGTTTCCGGGATTTCTTTCAGCGCGGGACATTATTCGCTTCGTGTCAACGGCAAAGAAAGCCGACACAAAACAGGTCGACATGCTGATTCGCCGTTTCGGTGTTAATTCCTTCCTGACGCAACCGACATCAACGTATTCAAGCGGCATGCTTAAGCGATTGTCGCTCTGTCTGGCATTCATCGGTGATCCACGCCTTATCATTCTTGACGAACCTCTCGTTACACTCGATGCCGAAATCAGGTCGGTGCTCTTTGATCATATCCGCGAGACACTCACGCATCGACCAGTCATCTTTCTGATTTCGTCGCACGAACTTTTTACGACCAACGATCTTCCCATCACCTCTACCTTGAAAATAATTCAAAAAAGCCTGGTCGAATGAAAGGTGTAGTTCAAACGCTGACCAGGGTATTCGCGGTGACTTTCTACCGTAACAACGCCACCCTTTTCCTGCTCGTGCTTGTTTTCGCAGGCGGATTTATGCGCGGATCAGATCATATTATGCTCGCGCAATACTTTGTTCACTCTCTTCCGTTGCTCACAATTCCGGTGGTGATATGGGCGACTTACGCTCTGCTTGTCGCGGACTTTAACAACGCCCTGGCTGGTCGCGATGAAAACCTCTTTATCAGGAATTTCCTTTTCTTCTCCAAACGATATCAATGGATTTGCTCCATGACCGTCGTTGCAAACCAATTGATTCCGGTACATGCCTACGGGCTGTTCTTGCTTGCTGTCGCACCCGGCGATGGCGCGTTCATAAGTATTCCCGTCATCATCGTGGTCCTTATCGCGATTACCCTGGCAAATACAATACATCTTTTGTATTGCCTGCGTACGCCATCATTTCAAAAAGACGTACCATTTGTCTGGAGGTGGATTGCAAAAAATATTAGGAGACCATTCCTTATGTTTCCCTTAGAGTGGGCCTTTCGTGCGTACCCCCTGCCACTGGCAGGATATAAACTGGCAGGTCTGGCAATCCTGTGGTCGACACTGTACCTTTATGGCACCGACGTGTACGACATCCGGCTCGCTGGAATCGGCGTCGTCTTTACATTCGCGTTGAACATTACGTTCATTCTTGCCATTCACAGATTTCTTCACGGCGTTTTTCCGATGTATCTGCAGATGCCGTTTTCCATTGCACGTCGTATGACTCTCACTACTGGCATGCTTATATTTTTTTCAGCTCCGGAATTGGTTTTGATTCTCAAACATCTGCCAGTTCACCTTGCCATCGGTGAGACATTCATTGTTGCAAGTCTGGGACTCGCGATGAACTTGTTGATGTTTCACTTCCTTTACATTCGCGACAGAACTCCTGAACGTGTGATGCCTTATTTGTACTTTTTCATCATCACGCTATTCATAGCTGTAATGGCGGGCGTTCCAATCTCAGCACTCGCGTTAGTTTGTTTCATGACCTCGGTTTTCCTTTCCCGAAGATATTTATACAAATTCGAGTATCAGGCGGATTGAAGGGGCATCACATTGCCATTGATAATCACATGAGCGATATGCGGACTTCCAAACGCGTAAGGCAGGTAAGCCAATGAGGGAACGGGGCGTGTAATGATTACGTTAGCAAGCTTCCCATTGGCGATGCTCCCCAACTGGTCCTGCAATTCCAGCGCACAGGCCGCATTGATTGTCGCCGCATTGATGGCTTCTTCGGGCGTCATTCGCATGCGGATACATGCCAGTGACATCATCAGCATCATGTTTCCCGAAGGAGAGCTTCCAGGGTTATAATCACTTGCGATCACAACAGGCACGTTCGCATTTATGAGATCGCGCGCCGGGGGCATGGTGAGATTAAGGAAGAAGGCGGCGCCTGGCAACGCTGTAGCAATAACATTACCGGACGCAAGCAATCGGATTTCCTCCTCTCCGATGTTTTCGAGATGATCAACGCTGACGGCTCCCGCACGAATGCCTGCCTGAACGCCCCCTGAGCGTGACAACTGATTGGCATGAACGCGGCCTTTCATTCCATTGGCAGTCCCTGCTTCGAGAATCGCTTCAGTATCTGTTTGTGAAAAGAACCCCTCTTCACAGAAGACGTCAATGTAGTCAGCCAGGCCTTCAGCTGCGACTGCGGGAATCATTTCATTGATAACAACACGGACATAGTCGTCCTTCTTCATCCCGGCAGGGACGGCGTGAGCGCCGAGAAAAGTAGTTCGTATGGTCAACGGAGACTCTCGTTGCAGACGGCGGGCAACGCGTAACATTTTGAGTTCGCCTTCTACACTCAGTCCATAGCCACTTTTGATTTCAACGGCTCCGGTACCTGTAGTTGTAATTTCATGAAGACGCCTCATGGCGGATTGGAAAAGCTCATCCTCTGAAGCGTGAGCGAGTCTGCGCGCGGAGTTAAGGATACCTCCACCCCTGGCAGCGATCTCGGCGTACGTGGCCCCCTTTATCTTGAGAACAAATTCATCCTCGCGACTGGCAGGAAAAATGAGATGCGTATGAGAGTCTACGAAGCAGGGTAAGGCGAATCCACCGTTGGCATCCATTACATCGAACCCGGAATGTTGCGGCGCCTCTTCCATGGGTCCGAAATTCACGATACGTTCGCCGCGGATTTCAAGGAAGGCGTTTTCGATAACGGGCAGCGTAGCCATTTCCGCACCCCGGAGCGGGCCGGAAATCATCGGGCGTACCTGAACAAGTCCGCGGATATTTATGATCAGCAGATTTTTCTCAGGCACAATAACGGAGTAAGGACTGACTTACGCCAGCTGCGTTTCCATTATTTGCCGAACGACTCGACTTTATAATCCAGATTAGTTGCGAAGACGGGGAAGCTGATCTTGGCCATTATATAAAAACTGCTTCCCTGAACACTGGGGCGATATCCGACTTCGGCACCGTATGCCCAGCCAAGCTGGCGGTTGAAACGCCCGTCCATACCAAGGCGGAAACCGAACTTCTGGGTTTTTATCGGACTTACCGAATACGTATTGGTCTCACCCATTATCGGGCTGCCAAATTCGTCTTTGCGTGTGTATACGAGGTTGTCGAGCTCCAGCGATGGGGCATACATAAGATCGAAGTACGCGGTGAAGATGAGGTCGTCGACACCGTTTTCAAACTTATCAAAGTTGATAGCTACGTTCTTGATCCATGTGATTGATCCTCCGAGATAGAGCCCTTTGGAGGATACGTTGGTGAATACATGAAGGTCTTTCAGATCGCTTTCACTGTCAAATTCCTGCTCCGGGAGGAAGTCCTCCGAATTGGCGACATTGACGAAGCTGGAATGGCCGAGTTCCTGCTTTTCCATCACGCGGTCAAGATCAATGGAGCTGTCCCACATGATACCACCAAGACGCGCACCGTAGATCTTCCTGACCTTGCAAGGTACTTCCGCATTCAGCGGCACCCGCGCAGCCCACTTGTTCCCTTTATAGCTGTTCTTGTAGAGGAACATTTTCGACTTGGAACTGGATTCGAAGTCCTTGATATGATAGGTTCCTCCGATTTCAAAATAGTTGAAGACTTCGGCGCGGTTGTCGACGCTACTCTGCTTTTGGTTAATCGACTGGCTTCGCGCCAGATCAAAGAACTGTGCGCTGTAGGTTTTGCGAAAAGCGGCTCTGAAGTTAGCTTTTTCCTTATGGTAGTAGGCAACGTCCATTCCGAAACCGGCGTTGACGTTCGTGACGAAGAGTTCCCCGTAAAGCGGCGTCAGCCCCACAAAAAGCTTATGAATCGAATACGGTTCGTCATAAAGCTCTTCATACGTCACCGGAGTTTTGTCTTTCCGGTCGCCCTGCGCAAAAAGACCAGCCTGGAAGGCCAGCAGCGCGATCACAATGATCCAAAAGCGGTATTTCATGCTTAAAAAGTTAGGGATACTTTAGTAAAAGTAACAAATCCGCAGCGAAATCCCGTGACCTGAAGCGGCTTACTGCCACAGATGTAATACTTACCTGAAAAATGCACTACTTTTTGCCTTCGGCAAGCTTCTTTCTAAGCATTTCGAGTTCCTTAAGCTTGGCGTCAACATCAGCCTCGCGTTTTTTGCGCTGCGTAATATCCTCGAACATACCCAACACGGCAACCACCTCGCCATCGTGGTTAAACACTGGAACTTTGCTGGTCAATACCCATGATTCCACGCCCTCGCTATTGACAAGGCGCTCCTCGTGATCGATACGAGCTTCTTTGCTATTCATTACGGACAGGTCGTCGGCGCGATATGCGTCAGCGTGCTCCTTCCAGGGCATATCAAAATCGGTCTTACCGATCATTTCTTTATGGGATTTCATACCGGCTACGGCGGCAAAAATTCTGTTACATCCCTGAATTCTGAGGTCACGATCCTTCCAGAATACCGCACGTGGCAGGTTATCGATGATGGTCTGAAGTGTCTCCTGGGCGTCGCTAAGGTCTTTTACCATGGCATTGATTCGCACGGTATTCTGCGTAACCGTCAGCAGATCCGAGCATGACTTGAGGAATTCGACATGATCTTCAGTCCACTCCATTCGGCGATCCTCATTTTCAAGGGTGATTACCCCGGCGAGCTTGCCCTCAGAAAGGAATGGCACGGCAACGAATGATACAATGTGCTGATCCTTGAAATAGGTTGCGACCAGTTCTTTGGTTTCAGCCGATTCTGAAACATCGCTGGCCATGATGATCTTTTCAGCCTTCAGGGCCCGCGCAAACGCAGAACCTGCAGGAACATTTATCA
>JAEZDW010000142.1 GCA_023417955.1 Bacteroidota bacterium | reverse complement strand
CAATAAAGTTGCCCCGATCATTATAGGATATCGGAACAACCCAATTCAGTTTATTGACTATTTTACACTGCGGGTCTCCGGAGACCTGAACCAAATAATAGCGGGAGCAACTTCCGTTCATGACCGGTTCGATACCCACACTCCGATTGAATACCATTTCCTTACAGATCAGCTAAACACATTTTACGTTGCCGAACAAAAAGCGGGAATGATTTTCAGAATGGCAGGTATCCTTAGCACGTTCATCGCGTGCCTCGGACTACTCGGATTGCTCACGCATTATTTGCAGCGCAAAACCAAAGAACTCGCAATCAGAAAAGTGGTTGGCGCAGGATCGGTCAGCTTGTTCCTTATGGTATACAACGCATTCCTCAAACAGGTATTCGTGGCGTTTGCAATTGCTTCACCGCTGGCGTGGTATATGATGCGGAACTGGCTGAGTGCATTTGAATATCGGACTTCAATCGGCGTGGACACATTTCTACTTGCAGCCGGCGCTGTCTTGATTATATTGACTGTAACTGTTGCCTATCACGCCGCCAGGGCAGCACGGTTTAATCCGGTAAAGCTTCTGAGGAGCGAGTAGTAGAAGTTATCGTGCTTCAATCGCAACTCCGCTGAACAACACGGAGTTCGTTCGCAGGCACCTTATTCCTTCTTATAATTCATTCAAAGGGATCGAATGCCTATATTTAGGGTCGCCTTATTCGGATAATCGGTTTCACGCATTACCGGATGAAAGCGGTTATTCGTATTTGACCCAGTCCCATGATTTTTGAATCTGATTCCCTGAAATTAGCCGCAACCGACCTCGCCAATCACCTGAGTTGTGAGCATCTGACCCAGCTTAACCGATTGGTCGCATTAAAGGAAATCAAAAAGCCCACGTGGCGCGACCCTTCATTAGACGTACTTATTGAAAGAGGTGAAGCGCACGAAGCTGCATACGTAAAACATCTCGAGGAAAAGGGCCTCTCTGTTGCACGCCTCAAAGGACAGCCACTCGGCGCGACCATTGAAGCCATGGCCAATGGTGTAGACCTGTTAGTCCAACCGTTGCTTGAAATCGGGCACTGGCGCGGTTTTGCCGACATCCTTACGAAGGTACCTGGCAAAAGCAAGTTCGGAAACTGGTCGTACGAGGTACGCGATACCAAGCTGTCTCAAAACACAAAGGCATCCGCGATTCTCCAGTTGTGTCTCTATACCGATCTGCTTGCAATGCTGCAGGGATACACTCCTGAATACATGCACATCGTTAAACCAGGCACCGACTTCCCTACTGAATCGTATCGCTTCGCAGCGTTCCAGGCATACTACCGCCAGGTGAAACACGACCTTGAATACACGCTTCAACAAACAGACGTCCCAACATATCCGGATCCAACTGCGCACTGTGTCGTTTGTAATTGGTGGCAGGTGTGTGACAAGCGACGTCACGACGATGATCACTTATCATTAGTCGCCGGAATGCGATCGATGAACATCATTGAATTACAACGGCAACAGATACCAACCCTGGAAGCCTTTGCGACGGCACCGACACTTCAGAAACCGGAACGCGGAAACGCTGAGACCCTGGAAAGAAGACAGCGCCAGGCTAAGGTTCAGCTGCTGGGGCGGAAAGAAAACTTGCTGCTACATGAACCACTCGCTTTTGAAACTGGTCGTGGTCTGGAACGATTGCCAGATCCCAATGATGGCGATGTGTACTTTGATATAGAGGGCGATCCCTTCTATGAAGATGGCGGACTGGAATATCTGCTTGGATACGTTTACAAGGAAAACGACGAGCTCGTTTATAAAAAAATCTGGTCGACAAATCGGAATGAAGAACGTAAGGCGTTTGAAGAGTTCATAGGCTTTATTCTTGAGCGATGGAAGAAGCATCCAAAAATGTACATCTATCACTTCGCACCGTATGAACCCTCCGCTGTAAAGCGACTTGCGCGAGTCCATGCATTGTATGAGCACGAGGTTGATACATTGCTTCGTGCAGAGCGATTTATTGATCTCCACGCTGTCTTCAAAGAATCATTGCTGGCCAGCGTCGAAACGTATTCGCTTAAGGAGTTGGAAAAATTCACGACGTATACCCGTAAAGTGGAATTGCACGATGCGAGTAAGGCCCGCAAAGCTGTGGAGGTTGCCCTTGAAGTACACGATCTGAAATCACTGCCCGCCGAAACATTACGTATCGTCGAAGAGTACAACGCAGACGACTGCCTCGCAACGGAGGCATTGCATCACTGGCTTGAAGCACGAAGGGCCGCCCTCATCGGTGAAGGAAAATCAATACAACGCCCGGAACTGAAAACCGGCGAGGCGAACGAAAACATCCAACAGGTTGATACGCGCGCGCGTGCCATCTATAATTCCCTGACAAGCAATCTGCCTGCTGACAAATCTCAATGGACAGACGAGCACCGGGCGAAATGGCTCATCGCCCATCAGATAGAGTATTTCCGGCGCGAAGACAAAAGTGCCTGGTGGGAATATTATCGCGTTCACGAACTCGAACACGAAGACCTGCTCGATGAACGGAAAGCATTAACCGGATTGCAGTTTACGGGCGTACTCCCTAAGGATAAGGGCGAACGTAACGTAACACATCGGTATACCTATCCGCCACAGGATGTAAGCATCGACGAAGGTGATGAAGTGGTCGAAGTTAAGGGCGAGCGCATTGGCACCGTGAAAGCGCATTCACCGGAGAGTTACACGATCGATATAAAGAAGACTGCGAAAGCAGAGCATATTCATCCCGTTTCCATTCATGTACCAGAACGCGTGGATCCTGGCTCGCTAGTAACATCGTTGCTGGAAGTTGCCAACGCCATCGATGAAGATGGTTTGTCACATGACTGGTCGTATCGCGCAGCCAAGGATTTATTGATGCGGCGCCCTCCCCTTCTTGTTGATGGAAGCAGTGGTGCCTGCATCAATCCAGGGGAAGAACCCACCGATGCGGCTATACGCATTGCACAAAACCTCGACCGCAGCTATCTCGCCATTCAGGGCCCTCCTGGTTCGGGAAAAACATACACCGGTGCGCACATGATTATTGCGTTGGTACAAGCCGGAAAGAAAGTAGGCATCACAGCAGTTAGTCACAAAGTGATTCGAAACCTGTCATGCGCAGTCTTGCGTGAAGCACAAAAGAAGGGTATCGACATCAGCATCGTCCATAAGGCCCGGGAGCAGTCCGAAAATTGTCCGGATGGAATTATCGAGGTGGATAAATCTAACAAGGTCATCGCCGCCCTTAGTGAAGGAAAGGTCGGCTGTGGCACGGCCTGGCTATGGGCAGAGGACAATTCGAGAGAAACACTTGATTACCTTTTCGTGGATGAGGCGGGCCAGATGTCATTGTCGCATGTGCTCGCAGCATCACGCGCAACGCGAAACCTTATTTTGCTTGGTGATCCCCAACAACTTGAGCAACCACAAAAAGGAGCACATCCCGAAGGCAGTGACGTAGCAGGGCTCGCCTACCTTTTAGAAGATCATCCAACGATGCCCGAAGGCAGAGGTTTGTTTCTTCCGGTTACGCGAAGGTTGCATCCCGCTATTTGCCGGTTTACGTCCGAACTGTTTTATGAAGGAAAACTGCAATCATTACCCGGACTTGAACGACAGGTTATCTCGGGCGGTACACCTTTCGATGGCGCCGGACTGTTTTATGTTCCCGTTAATCACAAAGGCAATCAAAGCAAGTCCGTCGAAGAAGTGCAGGCGATTATAACCATTGTCAACCAGCTGCTTTCCGGTGGAAGCTGGACTGACGCAAACGGAACGACGATGCCACTTACAAAGGCAGATATCCTGATCGTTGCGCCTTTCAATGCGCAGGTGAGCGCACTTCGCGAACAGCTACCTGGAATTGAAATCGGCACGGTTGACAAATTTCAGGGGCAAGAGGCACCGGTCGTGATTTATTCCATGACTTCCTCCACCGTTGAAGACGCCCCACGCGGAATGGGATTCCTTTTCAGTCCGAACCGCCTTAATGTCGCGACCAGCCGCGCAAAATGCGTATGCATTCTTGTTTCAAATCCTGCACTCTTCCATCCCGATTGCCGGACCATCGAACAAATGAAGTGGGCTAATGCGTTGTGCAGATATCGGGAGCTCGTGACCGCACCGCTGATGACTGCTGATTGAACGGCTGCGCAGATTGACATGAATTTCGCGGCTTTGTCTGGGAATGGTAATGTCAATCCACCTAATTCAGCGTGTCAACCCTTCACTAAGCTTTGATGCTTTCTGAATCGGAATGCTTTTTAATCTTTCCAAAAAACTTTCTGGTTTCATAATATTTTGTGGTATGGGATGCCCCTCTTAGACAAACAAACCGGCCCTTACCTACCTGGGAAATCGACCTTTTTTTTAATTTTTTTTACCCGCATGGAAAAGCCTGGGATAAGCCATGCTTTCACAACGCTTAGGCATCCAGGAATGAATAGAAAATTACTGTCGCAATTAACCCTGCGAAGGCTTGATTAGGACAAGATCAATATCTGATTGTTACAACGTTAATTTAGACTGAGGAGTCAGTCGCCTGGTCTATTCCCTACCTGATTTTTCAGAGGTATCAGCGAAGGTTTAAGGGAGGAAGAGTGGAGGGAGAGTGGAGGGAGAGTGGACAATGCAACTGGTATGACCAAAGGAACGGCATCGTGACACCCTAAGTTTTTGAGGTTTGGACCTTCGCGCTGGGGATGGTCACCGGCCCGCAACGTTAGAAAAAGTAGACTTTCAGCCTGTACTGCACAGTAGCCGCAGCTATTGACAGCCTCTCTGGATTCAGATAGATTTTCCAAGCACTTTTGCCACTACGCAAAAAGACTGCGCACATGCTCGCGAACTTTGAATCATTATTCAACTAGCAATGAAACTAACAGGAAAACATTTAATGGAAATCGGCTTCGCCGAAGGCAAGGCACTTGGTCTTGCCCTGGAGATCATTGAACGCGAGTATGCCGACCTTGACCTCAATGACAAGCTGGACCTCGCTAAGCGAATTCTGGAAAATCCGTCTTCGTTCTCCTCCGATGCCGTAGTTGGATCAGTGGCAACAGAACTCTTAAAGCCGGCAACTTCCACTATTGCTCTCAATATTAACGGCAAACCGTATGAAATCTACGGCGCCGACGCGATTGAAGCCGGTGCGCTGCATCAAATGGCAACTGCCATGAAGCTGCCTGTTACGGTAGCCGGTGCGTTGATGCCAGATGCACACCAAGGCTACGGCCTTCCGATCGGCGGCGTTCTGGCGACGAACAATGCTGTCATACCTTATGGTGTAGGTGTCGATATAGGATGCAGGATGTGCATGACTATTTACGACGTACCTGTTGAACGCCTGTCAGAAAAATCAGACGAATTCAAAAATCTGCTTCTGGAGAATACGCGGTTTGGTCTTGCTACCTTCAAAAAACCGAAGGATCACGAGATCTTTGAACGTCGTGAATTTTCCGAGTTATCCATTGTACGTGAAATGAAAGATCGCGCATGGCAACA
>JAEZDW010000123.1 GCA_023417955.1 Bacteroidota bacterium | reverse complement strand
GGAATGGTATTTCCGGTACGACTGGTCATTTACTCCATTCGTAGTGGTTGTTGGTTGTAAATATTTTTTGCCGGTACCGGAATACCAATTTTTTGACCTGCTGTGAGCGCGCAAATTTTTTCTCCCGCCCTCGGGAGTGCGCAAGGTGAAAGCCGGGTGTTGACCACACCCGGCTTTTTTATGCCTGATTCGCCTGCTTTTCGCGGTTTTTATTTTTGGTCTCTTTCTTGCATACATCCTGGTAAATGCCAGGATTATGAAAACAATCGCTCTTTTCGCCTTCGCGGCCCTTACGCTTGTATCCTGTGTCGAATATGAAACAGTATACGTTTATGATGAGCGGGATGCTTTGGTGGGATACTACGACGTGGATGAGTACAGCAGAACGTACAGGGAACACATCACGTACGAAATCTTCGTGTCGAAGAATCCTTATAATTCACGCGAAATTTATCTGAATGATTTTTACGCATTGAATACCGAGGTCGTTGCGGTGGTCGATCGTGGCTTTATTTCCATCCCACGCCAGATTACGAACGGCTATGAAATAGAAGGGTCAGGAGACGTGTTCGGTCGCGAACTGCATCTCAGTTATCGCGTCTGGGACCTGCACAGCCATAGCTATTCGGATTACTGTGAAGCGGTTGCCTATTCGTACTAAATTGGTTTAAGTATAGCGTTTCGTAGGAAAAGCAGTCGCGAGGCTGCTTTTCTGTTTTTGTCTCTAACCCCCGGGATAGGCAAACTTTTTCAGGCGGGGCGGGCTCTCGGTCTTTTTTATTAAATTCATAGCCTGTATTATTACCATACAGGCCCTGAATTTCCGCCGTTCATGCCCGCAAAAACCTTCATATGGTGCCTTCTTATTATGCTGACTGCAACCATCAGGGTGGCCGGCCAGTCAGAAAAGTATCGCTTCTCAAGAATTGACGCCAATGATGGACTGTCGCATAATCAGGTAAAATCCTTTTACAAGGATCATCAGGGCTTCATGTGGATAGGTACCATTTCCGGCCTGAACCGCTTTGATGGCTACAACCTGAAAGTTTTTCGGAACGATCCCCGTGATCCCCGAAGCATCATTAATGACGACATCAATCGCATGTTTGAGGATCCCGACGGTAAGATGTGGATATCTACCTGGAGCGGACTCGATATTTTTGACCCCGTTACAGAGACGTTTCGTTACGATCCGTCGCCGATGATTCACCGGCTGGGTTTGCCCGATGGAAGTCTGACGGACATTGTAAAAGATACACTCGGAAACTACTGGTTCGTACATCAGACGCTTGGACTCTACCTCTATGACAACAGGAACAAGAAGACGGTCACATTTAGAAGTATACCCGAAGATTCAACAAGTATCAGCTCGGATCGAATCGCTAGTCTCCAGATCGACCGGCGTGGCAATGCGTGGCTAATACACCGCGACGGCGTTATTGAACAACTTGATCGGAAAACACAGAAGGTTGTCTTCCGATCGGATTTTCTGGCAAAGCAATTTAATGCTGCGTTGCAGGATTATCGGTTCATTCTGGATAATGACGGCGACCTCTGGATTTATATCGCCGATACCAATCGCGGGATCTTTCATTTTAATCCAAGGACGGGCGACATCAGTCACCTGACAAAAGACTCCTCGCCGATGCGACTCAGTTCTGATATTGTCCGCGGAGTGGTGCCTGCAAACAACAATGTCGTTTGGGTTGCAACAGACCACGGCGGAGTCAACGTCATTTATAAGAAACGCAGGTCAGTAAGTTTCATTTTACATTCACCGGAAGATGACCGCAGCCTCGTTCAAAACAGTATCAACACGATTTACCGCGATGATACCGGAATCATCTGGCTGGGTACTTTCAAACGTGGAATAAGTTATTACCACGAGAACATTATCCGGTTTCCGCTGCACAGGCACAGTTCGGTAGACAATACCAGTCTTCCGTTTGACGATATTAACGCGTTCGCTGAAGATGAGAAAGGCAACCTCTGGATTGGTACGAATGGCGGCGGTCTGATTTATTACAACCGCGCGAATAATACATTCAGGCAATATCTGCACGATCCGAATGACACCAACAGCCTCAGTAATAACGTTATTGTCAGCCTGTGCTACGACAGAAACCGGCACCTTTGGATAGGGACATATTTTGGTGGCCTGAATATTTTCGACGGCAAAAGGTTCAAACGCCTGAAACATGATTCCAATGATCCGCAAAGCATTTCTGATGACAGCATCTGGGAGATCTATGAAGCTTCTGATAGTACGATGTGGGTCGGGATGCTTACCCGTGGCGTTGATTTGTTTGATCTCAACCACCGCAAGATTAAGTCTTTCCGGACTGACACCACTGTTCCCATACACGCGTCCTATGTTCCGGCGTTCTGTGAGGATCGCAACGGCAATATGTGGGTTGGAACCGGGTATGGTCTCGAAGTATACAATAAGAAGACGGATTCGTTCGTGCATTACCTGAGTCAGCCGGACAATCCAAACAGCCTGAGCAATAACAGTATTCTTAGTATTGTTGAAGACAGCCGCGGCCTGATCTGGGTAGGAACGCATGGCGGACTGAATTACTTCGATCCCAAAACCAGGTTGTTCCGTTCGTTCACGAGAAACGACGGACTTCCGCACAATTCCATACTAACCATTTCAGAAGATGCTGAGTCGAATTTATGGATGAGTACACCCAATGGAATTTCTCACTTTTTGATCAATGCAGTCACAAAAGATTCAATCGGTGGCGTATTCATTAACTATGACGAATACGATGGTCTTCAGGGAAAACAATTTAATGAGAATGCCGGTCTGAAAACCTGGAAAGGTGAACTGGTCTTCGGTGGACCGAACGGTTTCAACATCTTCAATCCTGACGACATTGATGTGAGTCAGCAACGCGCTCCGATTATCTTAACCGATCTTCAGGTGCTCAACCGTTCAGTGCAGATAGGGGAGGCGTTTAACGGAAGGGTTGTGCTGGATAAGTCGGTGTCGCTTACGGATGGGATTACGTTGAAGCATCAGGCCAACGTATTCTCACTTGAGTTCGCGGCGCTGAGTTTCTTTCACCCTGAAAAAACAGTATATCAGTATAAGCTTGAGGGCTTCGACAGGGATTGGATTACAACTACGCCGTCGCAGCGAAAGGTAACGTATACGAACCTTGATCCTGGTAGCTACACGTTCATGGTTCGGGCATCAAGCCATGAAGGGTCGTGGAGCGAAGACAAGCTCAGCCTTCAGGTGACAGTATTGCCTCCATTCTGGCGGACGCGTTGGGCACTGGGTGCTTATGTGCTGTTAATTCTTGGAGCATTGTTCTTTACCCGCAGGCTGATCCAGCAACGCGAACGGGTGAAGTTTGCAATCGAACAGGAACGCCAGGAAGCTCAGCGTATGCACGAACTTGATCTTATGAAGATGAAATTCTTCACCAACGTAAGTCATGAATTCCGGACACCGCTTACCCTGATTCTCACGCCTGTTGAAAAACTTTTGCGCAAGACTGAAGATCCAACACAACACAAGCAGTTCGAACTCATCTACCGCAACGCGCGCCGCCTCCTGAATTTGGTAAACCAGCTACTTGATTTCAGGAAACTCGAGGTTCAGGAAATCAGGTTTAATCCCTCCGAAGGTGATATCGTTAACTTCATTCGGGAAACGGTTTTTTCCTTTTCGGACTTGTCGGAGAAGAAAGATGTTCACCTGGAATTTGAAACCAACATCGAACATTTCGAAACGATTTTTGATCAGGATAAACTGGAAAAGATTCTGTTTAATCTTTTGTCGAATGCATTCAAGTTTACACCCGAACATGGATCCATAGCCGTTGCCCTTAAGATGGGAGAGGGAAACATGCTCAGCATCAGCGTTCGCGACAGTGGTATTGGTATTCCGGCCGACAAGATTGAACGCATTTTTGAACGCTTCTTTCAAAATGATGTACCCAACACCATGGTTAACCAGGGGAGCGGAATCGGGTTGTCGATAACACGGGAGTTTGTCAAAGCCCACGGAGGTACGATCACAGTAGAGAGCACGCCGGGAATCGGAAGTGTGTTTACAGTAGTGCTCCCGTTGCAGGAAGTGGGCAGCGTGCAACACGCTGTTCTGACAGAACCTGAGAAGGAAGTAGCGGTTGAGAATGTTCAACCTGATGTTCAGTTGAATGGTGATACGCGGCAGCCGAGTTTGTTATTGGTGGAAGACAATGAAGATTTCAGGTTTTACCTGAAGGATAATCTTCGCATGCACTACAATATTATTGAGGCGAGAGACGGTAAGGAGGGGTGGACCAAACTACAGGCATCGCTTCCCGATCTTGTGGTTAGTGATATTATGATGCCTGGAATGAACGGGCTTGAACTGTGCAGGAAGATAAAGCAAGATGTACGCGTTAGCCATACCCCGGTAATCCTGCTCACGGCACGCACTGCGGAAGAACAAAAACTGGAGGGATTTGAAAGCGGTGCTGACGATTATATTACCAAACCTTTCAACTTCGAAATTCTGCAGTCGCGTATCAGGAATCTGATTCACCAGCGCGAAATCCTTCAGAAAGAGCTTCGACAAAAGATTGATGTCCGCGCAAGCAACGTCGAGATCACATCGCTGGATCAGAAGCTGATTCAGAACGCGATAAGAATAGTTGAAGAGCATATTGCAGATGCAGATTTTTCAGTGGAAGACCTGAGTCACGAACTTGGTATGAGTCGTGTTCATTTATAAAATAAACTGCAGGCCCGTTCGGGTTAGTCGCCGGGTGAGTTCAT
>JAEZDW010000047.1 GCA_023417955.1 Bacteroidota bacterium | reverse complement strand
GTCGGGAATGGTCCAGGTGCGATGGCGTTACATCTGATATTGTACTTTGCCCATTCTACAGCCAGCGAGCGCGTAAGGGCCAGTACTCCTGCTTTGCCACACGCGGAAGGAACAACGTAACCTGAACCGGTCCACGCATAAGTGGTGACTATATTGAGGAAAACGCCGGATTGTTTATTGTTTATCCAATTCTTACCCGCCGCCAGCGTCATGTAATAGGTTCCTTTGAGAACGATATCGACAACAATGTCGAAGGCGCGGTGAGAAAGGCGTTCCGTCGGACTGATGAAGTTCCCGGCAGCGTTGTTTAAGACGGCGTGAATCTGCCCGAACTCAGTCTCAACGCGCTTCATTAGTTGTTCGATCTCTTCATACTTCCGAATATCACACGCCACGGGCAGGACCTTGCCTCCGGTTTCGCGCGACAGTTCGCCGGCAGTCTTTTCGAGGACATCTATTTTGCGGCTGGTAATTACTACGTTGGCGCCGAGTTCCAGAAAGTACTTGCTCATTGAGCGACCTAGTCCTGTACCGCCACCTGTGACGATTATTGTCCTGCCCTTCAGGCTATCTTCCCTAAGCATGCCTTTCATAATGTGATGCGTTTGCCGTTTTTCCAAGTTCAATGATTTTGCTCAGTTAACCAAGCCTCGCAGAAAAAAAGAAAGACTGCTTTTTGAAACAGTCTTTCCATTTGATTCAGATCATCTAATACTATCCGTTCACGTTGAGGTCGCCGGCTAATGCGTCAAGTTCGTCGAGAACCGGTTGAAGCAAATCTTCAAGTTTCTCTTTCGTGCCATCCGCATATCTTATGGAAGCAACTTGCTGACCATTTTTCGTCTCAAACACAATGTCACCTACCTTCTTATTGTTGGCGTACAACGCGAGCTTCACAAAGTCGTTGAAGTCTGTACTGGTCGATAGTAAGTTTACAGATCCCTGCAATTTCAAGTTCTTCACCTGAACATAGCCTTCGAGTGACGAAACACTTTCTTCATTTTTGCTTGCATCAGTGTACTTAACCGTTAATGAAGCTGCGGTCAAAACCTCCTGGCCTTCTTTCAATGAAACGTAAACCGTCGAAGAGGTTGCCCCTGTTACGTCGATTGCAAATGAGGCGGTGAAAGGTGCGACAAACAATGAGACATCGGCAGCAACCGGGAATCCACCTGCATCATAATCCATGTCCAGATCAAGCTGAGCTACTTTCGTCGCATCCACGAAGACAGACGCAACCAGCGTGACGGGCTGATAATAGGAATCTCCATATTCATCAGTCACAAGTACCTCTTCGTACGCGCTGATTCGAAGCTCGGCATTGTTAGCCGACGATTCGTTTGTTGGGAAGAAGATCACGATAATATTTGCGTCGCCGGTAAATACAAATTCGCCTGCTTCTTCATCCCAGCTGTACACACCCTTGTTGGATTCAAAATCAAATCCATTGTCGTCACCGACGCGGCCTTTTGACGCGCCGGCAGGGAGAAAAACCTTTTTGAATTCTGCGCCTTTGTCACGAAGGAAGTCCCGGATTTTTTTCTCATCAGTTCCGATGCGGCCAAACGGGTCATCTTCACTGACAAGCTGAAAGAAATCTTTTACTGCCAGCAAACCATCGGCGTTTGCCAAATTCTGAAGGCTGCTTTTTGTTGCAGTGTTGAATGCGGAGATTTCGGCCCTGGCGTCTGTTCGTGATAGCTGGCTACCGTTGTTGTTGTCGTCCTTGTCGCAGGAAGTCAATCCAAAAGACAAAGCGAAAGCGCCTGCAACTAGCAGTTTGTGTCTGATCGTCATACGAGAGTTGTTGATTTTAATGTAGGTGATAAAAAATTCTCACTTCTGAAAAATTGAGATAGTGGCTTTTACGGATTGACCCGATGTTATGGTTACGCCGGTTTCAATAAAAATTTTGAATTGATGGCCAGACACAATTTTGAAGTATCTGGTTGGGATCGGCGGAAATATTTATTTTTGAAAAAATAACGCACCATGAAACCGGTCTACGCCTTTGCCGTAATTTTTCTCCTCCTCTCTTCCTGTGTAGTCTCAAAGAAAAAGTATGATGAGTTGCTGGCTCAAAAAGTAAGGCTGGAAGCTGACCTGAGTGATTGCTCATCGGAATTGAGTAGCGCACGTATTGCGATAACGGATTTTCAGGCCAGGCTGGACAGCCTTAAGCAGGATACGACAAGTCTTGGAATTGACCTCAGAAATAACACGCAACGCCTCACCCAGCTGGAGCAGGATTACTCCCAGCTCATGAACACCTACAAGAATCTTGTTGCGAGCAGTGGGAAGATGAACCGCGACCTGATGGCGCAACAGGAGGAGCTGTTGGCAATTCAGGAGAACCTGGATCGCACGCGCCGGATAAATGACTCATTAAGTTACAGTCTCGGAGAGCGTGAAAAGAAGGTGCGTGAACTTGAACAGATATTAGCCAACAAAGATCGCGCGGTGCAGGACTTAAAGAGCAAAATCAGCTCCGCCCTGCTGAATTTCAAGGAGAGCGATATTTCAGTCACCGTTAAGAATGGAAAAGTATATGTATCACTCGCAGAACAATTGCTTTTTGGTTCAGGTAGCGTGACCGTTGATACGAAAGGCGTTAGCGCTCTCCAGCAGCTTGCAAAAGCGATCAAGGATCAGGATGACATCAATATTATGATCGAGGGACACACGGACAATGTGCCCATATCAAAGAAATCTCAGTACATGAACGATAACTGGGATCTTAGTGTGATGAGGGCAACATCTATTACGCGAATCCTGACCAAAGCCGGGGTTTCACCAAAACAAATTACGGCTTCGGGGAGATCAGAATATATGCCCCTTGCCTCCAACGACACGCCGCAGAACAAACAGAAGAACCGGCGGACGGAGATAATCATCACGCCAAATCTCGACGAATTGTTTAAGATACTTGAATCGAACTAGATGTCGGTTTGAGGGAGCATGTCACGAAGGCGCTCATACAGGCGAAGACATACCCATGCGTCAGTAGCAGCATATTCTATTTGTTTCTCGGTCAGGGTAGACGCCTCCCAGTTTGAAGTTTGGGCGCTTTTTGAAATCCGAAACCCGAGAATGAGTGCAGTTAGCTTTTTTACGCTTTCGACCTGAAGGCCGACGCGACGCGCCATAATGGAAAGGTCGATAAAAGACGCCGGACTAAACGGACGTAGTCCCTGAAGTGCCTTGATATCATCGCGAATGGCCACACCGGCTTTGACGATGCCTTCATTCTCAAAGATTGCGCTTAAGTGTTGCGTCACGCCGGTATGGTGTGTTCGAATCAGAAATACCTTATCAGGAATAGCAAGCTGAAGCAGGGCGACTTTGAATGATTGTCCCTTCTTGAAGCTCGGACGCGTTTCGGTGTCGAAGCCCACGACCTTGTGTTTCACCACCTCCTGATAAACCTTTGAAAGATTCTTCTCGTCAGTGATAACCTGAACTTTCCCGGCGAACGCCTTCAACGGAAGAAGGTTGATTTCATCGGCGCTGATTGTCAGCTTCTGAGCATTATCATTCGGTTCTTTCCCTGTCATCGAATCTCCGTATCCTGTAATTGAGGTAAGCCTGCAACACGGTCATTACCGGACTAATTATACAAAAAAATGTGTATGGCGCATAGACCGCCGTTGCGACACCCAGCACGCTTGATTGTGTTGCACCACAAGTGTTCCATGGTACCAATACCGACGTTACTGTCGCGGAATCTTCAAGTGTACGACTAAGTACCTCGGGTTTTAGCCCCCGCGCCCTGAAGGTGTTGGCGAACATTCTTCCAGGCACGGCGATAGCCATGTATTGGTCGGATGCCGTCGTATTAAAAAATATGCATGTTGCGGTTGTTGATAAGACGAGTGATCCGGTACTATGAGCACGTTGGATAATAAAAGCGGCGATACGATGGAGCAGCCCTGAAGATTCCATTACGCCGCCAAAAATCATCGCACAAAGAATCAACCAGATCGTTGTAAGCATACCCCCCATGCCTTTTGCCTGAAGCAGTTCCGTGATCATCGCATTGTCAGTCTGAATGCCGATTGTTGTAGTCATTGCATTCATCACTGAAATAAAGGATGCCTTTACGTAATTGCTTTCGATACTAGCAACTTCCAGGACCGCCTCATCTCCCGTGTATTTCTGCATGATCGATTCTTTTGCAATTTGTTCGATCACCTGAGGTTGAAAAATGATTGCGAAAAGTCCGCCGAGCAATGCGCCGATCAACAGCGCCGGAAGCGCGGGAACGCGTTTGATGATAAGAAAAATCACTATTGCCGGAACCAGAAAAAGCAGGGGATTAAGGTTAAACGAACTTTCAATTGCACTAAGCACAGCTGATGAATCGGTAGCTTCGACAGGTGCGTCAAGTGTGAATCCCCACACAAGAAAAATAATCAGCGTAATGGCCAGCGTCGGTGCCGTTGTATACACCATATACCGGATATGGGTGAACAAATCTGTTCCGGCCATAGCGGGAGCGAGGTTCGTTGTGTCTGACAGTGGAGACATCTTGTCTCCGAAGTAGGCACCGGAGATGATTGCTCCCGCAATTACACCTTCATGAATATCCATTGCCTTGCCGATCCCAAGAAGAGCAATTCCTACTGTAGCTATTGTAGACCAGGAGCTACCGGTGGCAAGAGAGACAATTGCACATACAACGCATGCCGCGAAGAGAATGATCACTGGATTCAGAATCTTCAGTCCGTAGTAGATCATCGCCGGCACGATGCCGCTGAGCAACCAAGTGCCCGACAATGAACCGATAGCAAGCAGGATCAGCATGGCGGCCATCGCCGAGCTGATACTTCTTACGATACTACCTTCGATCTCCTGCCAGGAATACCCCAGCCGGAATGAAATAATTCCGGCAACCGCTGCGGCAAGTAGCAGTGCGATTTGATTGGCACCACTGATTGCGTCGACGCCCAAAACCACTACGTTGATCGTCAATAATATGATCAGAACAATAATCGGAATAAGGGCCTGGATCAAGGTGGGCTGTTTCTTGTCAACAGTCATGTCAGCGGCAGTTATAAGCGGGTAAGATAGGCATATTTGTCAACAGATTCGCGTGCTAATTCCGCCTGACATGGTACTTCACCCCCCGTTTTTCGAGGTATTGAAGAATAAACTGGTAATGGGCGGGATCTTCACCGAGGTATTCCGGTGGTGAGATTCCTTTTCGGACGTACCTGCCATCCGCTACAAGATGGGCCGCCGCGGTGCATGTAAAGCCGGTGGTTCTTGCCATCGAGAGTGTGCCCGTTGCTGAATCGGTATAATCCAAAACGTCATATTGGTAGGTGCAGTTTTCACCCTTTTCATTGCCCTTGATTCTGATTCTCATAACAGTGAATTCCCGTTCACCTTTTTTCAGCTGCCATTGCGGGAAAAGCAACCGTGCTGTCAGATCAATGGGGCGAATTTTATTACCATTCACGTCCATTTCCTCGTACGAGAAAAATCCGGTATCGCGCAGTACCTGCAGGTATCTTATTGTCCCGGGATAGCGCAGGGTCTTTTCAATCATGTTTGGAATCTTAGGCATCGTCCGGATAAGTGTCCGCAAGCCATCTGAATTCCATGATTCAAGCGTGCCAATTTCCGGGAAGTGAATGAGTTCGGGATCAGACAGAGCCTCTCGCACGACCAAAGCACCGTTTTGAACATATCTGGCGGGACGTACGTACTCTTCAATTACATCGATTGGCGAAAATACTGCTCTGTATTCCCACGGCCACTCCCGTACGAGGGGCAGGCCGCCAACAAGGCATTCATAGTCAGTTACCTGCATTGCCTGGTTGTGGTAGCCAAGAATGATGTTGCCCATTCCCGGCGCGACGCCACAATCGGTTACAACGGTTACGTTATGCTTTTTTGCGAGTTCGTCAAGTTCAAAAGGATCTTCCGGAAAGAATGAAATGTCTACCATGTTCCTGCCTGACTCGATGACTGCCTTCGCTGTTGCAAACCCCATGAACCCCGGCACAGCTCCAACTATCAGATCAAAGTCCGTGACAAGTCGTTTTAGTTTTTCAATGTCCTGCAGGTTCGTTTGAATTGTACTCACTCCCTGCGATTCAAGCGATGCAAGAGCATCGGCGTTAATGTCGGCAGACGTAACCTTAAACGTATTGCGCAAGTCGAGGGCGATTGCTTTCCCGACCAGGCCGGCCCCGAGAACAAGAACTCGTTTCATAGATTTCCTTCAGTGTAATGCGATACTAGTGAATCGCTCAGTTTAAATACAAGAATAAGTGTTAATTTCCATGAAATTCTGCCGATGGATCTTCAAAATATACTTGTCCGAGCCAGGGGGTCAAAATTTTACCGGTTCCTGCTAAACTTTGGACTCAACAGGATGATTCCATTCAACAAGCCGCACGGATTTAAGATCGTTGATGTTGGTGAGAACCGGATCAGGGTTCGTCTGCCATACCGACGCCGAAACCTGAATCACATACGCGGACTTCATGCGTGCGCATTGGCAACCGTCACAGAGTTCACTTCAGGATTGATGCTTATCTCCCGGCTTGATCCGAAAAAGTATCGGTTGATTATGCAACGACTCGAGATGGACTATCACTATCAGGGAAAGACCGATGCGTTTGCTGAGTTTGCAATTGACGATGAATGGCTAAAGCAGCAAGTATTCACCCCACTTCAGACAAATGAATCCATAGTGGTTGCGTGCGAAGTGAAAATTAATGACGATGCGAACAATCACCTCACAACAGGTAAGGTTTTCTGGCAAATTAAAGACTGGCAGAAGGTAAAAACGAAGATCGGGCAGCCTTAGCTTGAAGTTTTTTGGAATTAGCCGTAATTTAAGAACGTTAACCTGAACGACTATGCGCCGCATTGATGAACTACTCACGGAGTATGGTGAAAGCCATCAAAATAAAACGAACAAGGCGATACACTGGATTTGTGTCCCATTGATTTTCTTCAGCATCGTCGGCCTTATTGCTTCCATTCCAAGCAGCATCTTGCAGACGTTTATGGGCGATGGAAATCCATACGCCAACTGGGCAACGGTCACACTTGTGTTTGTTTTGGTCTATTATGTCACGCTTTCCATTCCATTGAGTATTGGCATGATGCTATTCGGTGCACTGTGCCTTGTATTGGTAAATACACTTAGTCGCTCGAACATTGCACCGCTCTGGCTTCTATGTGTCGTGATATTTGTCGTTGCCTGGATCGGGCAGTTTTATGGTCACAAAGTCGAAGGCAAAAAGCCCTCATTTTTCAAGGACGTCCAGTTTCTGCTTATCGGGCCGGCATGGTTGATGCATTTTATTTATAAACGATTGGGAATACCTTACTAATTGGAAACGAGTTTTATTGAAGGAGCACTACCGGAGGGATTTCGCTGCGATTTCGATTCCTACTTATTTAACGAACAAAAAAATCTGACTATCCAGGCGTCGGAGGGATGGTACTCCTTCTATGCTGTTCGCACAGAAAAGAAAATTGCCAAAGCAAGGGTGCATTTCTTCGTGCAGGATGGAGTAGCGGTCAGTCCGCTGAAAAATCCCTTTGGATCATTTGAGTTCTCCGATACACTTCCGCCACGTGAATTATTTGAGTTTATCAAATGGGTTGAAGGGCGGTTAACTCCGTTGGGTGTGAAGCGTATTGAGATCAAATCCTATCCGGAGCTGTACAACCAAAGCCGGTCAGCCCTGCTTTCAACGTTCCTGTTCAATCAGGGGTACCGTGTGAAAAAGGCTGAATTAAGTGCGTGCATTGAAGTATCTGCCAACAGTCTGTACCAGGTGATGTCAAGCTGGGAAAAACGCAAAGCGGGACAAATCCGGCGAAGTAATCTCCGCTTTGGACTGATGCCTGTCTCACGGTTGAAGGATGTACATGAGTTCATTAGTTCCTGCCGCGAGGAACGAAGACAATCACTAAGCATGACGTATGGACAGATCAAAACGGTGAGCGATCATTTTCCGGATCGGTTTCTGCTTTTTGGAATGTTTGATAACAGTTCGCTCGCAGCAGCGTCTATTTCTATTCTGGTCAACAACACAATCCTGTATAATTTTTACTCTGGTCACGCGAAACCCTATGACAAGCTGAGCCCCGTAGTGCGATTGATGGAAGGCATTTACGAGCATTGTCAAACCGAAAAGATAAAGCTTATTGATTTGGGTACATCAGCGCTTCAGGGGCGTCCCAACTTTACATTGCTGGACTTTAAGCTCAACCTCAGCGCTGCACCTACGCAGAAGCTGGTGTACGAAAAAGTTCTTTAGTTATGACTGCGCCGCTGGTTACGGTTATTTGTTTGTGCTACAATCACCGGCGTTTTGTTCGTGAAGCAATTACCTCTGTTATAAATCAGACGTATTCACCAATAGAAATCATTATTGTTGATGATCACAGTGCTGACGATAGTCAGAGCGAAATCCGCTCATTCTTGCAAGATCATTCTGACATTAAATTCCTGGCGCTGGCAGAAAACGTTGGTAACTGCCGTGCATTCAATGAAGGTTGGAAAATGGCAAAAGGAGAGTTTGTCGTTGATTTTGCAACCGACGATGTTATGTCACCTGATCGAATTGCAAAGCAGGTTCAGTATTTCGAATCGCATACCGATGTGGGTGTTGTTTTTACGGATGCGGAATACATTGACGAAAATGGTCATATTATCCGTGAGCACTTTCGCCATCTAAAGTCACACGGTTTATTGGCTGAAATTCCCGAAGGTGACGTCTATGCCGACGTGTTAAAAACGTACTTTATTTCCGGACCGACCATGCTCGTCAGAAGGGAGGTCTTTGAGAAACTTAATGGATACGACGAGGAGCTTGTCTATGAGGATTTTGATTTTTGGGTAAGGTCAGCAAGATATTTTCGCTACGGCTTTCTCGATGACAAGTCAACACAGGTACGCATTCACAGCAATTCGTTGAGCCAGCGTTGGTATCGTCCCGGGGACCGCCAGGTTCATTCCACATATCTTGTTTGCAAAAAGGCCATGAAATTGAACGCGAATGAATCGGAAAATGATGCACTCGCGCAGCGCCTTCGGTTTGAAATTCGCCAGTGTGTTTTTTCAGGCAACCGCGAACATGCGGTTTTGTTTTACGAACTGCTGGGCACGTTGGGAAAGCGTGATTTACTGAGTGCTGTAATGATGATGTTAAATCGCCTAGAGCTTCCGTTGTCACGGCTCAGAAACTGGTATCACCGAATCAGATACTCATGACTTCCAAAGGCGAAGCTCAACTGAAATTCTCGTTGTGTCGGAATTCAGATTAACCGCTCCACCATGAATAAGGTAAGGAGAAAAAATCAAAACTTCGTTTATTCCCGGGTTTGGTCTCACACAGGTGAATTTGCCTGATACTCCGGTTACAGCAGGCACGTTAAACCGAAGATTATTGATCACTGCTCCGTGAACGGTTCGTTCAATTCGCGACTCCGGCCAGTAATGGCTTCCCGGAATCAGGATAAGGGAGGACGACTCGTTACTTCCTGCAATCGGAATGTATAAGTTTATGCAATTGTCATAATCTTCAAGCCAGACATCGCGGTGCAGTGGATTGTTATCACCCGATGTCGGACGGATAACCCGAAAGTGAAATACGGACTGCTGATCAAACGGATTAAGGGCACGTAAACGGGCGCCGCAAATTTCACCGATCCGTTTTTCGATTATGTCTACTGAAACCGGGAAGTCACTTGTGCTGAGCAGCTTCGTTTCTTCCACCGCCCGGAGGTGTGATTGCAAATC
>JAEZDW010000031.1 GCA_023417955.1 Bacteroidota bacterium | reverse complement strand
TTCGATTCCGACTGCGTAATTCCAGACAGATACTTCGAAGTTGTGAACGAGGCACTTGAAAAATACAAGTGGGATGCATGGGGCGGCCCTGACCGCGGTCACGAAAGCTTTACGCCGTTGCAACGGGCGATGGGTTATACGATGGCGTCGGTGCTAACTACCGGTGGAATTCGCGGGGGTAAAAAGCATCTCGGTTGGTTTCAACCCCGAAGTTTCAATATGGGTATTTCGCGACGGGTTTTCGAAGCTACTGGCGGATTCAAGTTTGACCGCTTCGCTGAGGATATCGAGTTCAGTATTCGGATGCGTAACGGCGGGTTTAAAGTCGGCCTGGTCCCTGATGCATATGTTTTTCATAAACGGAGGACATCATTCGCAGGGTTTTATGACCAGGTGTTCAACTTTGGTCGTGGTAGGATTCTCGTTGGAAGAGAATTCCCGGACGAAGTAAAATTAACCCATTGGCTGCCTGCAATTTTTGTAATTGGTGTTTCTTCGCTCGTAATACTACCTTTTCTTTCAAGCGCACTTTTCTTTTTGGCGCTTATCGGCCTGGGTTGTTACCTGGTAGCGATCTTTCTTCATTCGCTCTTCGTTAACCGCGACATAACGGTTGCCCTGCTGTCGGTACCGGCGGCGTGGCTGCAACTTTGGGGATATGGGCTGGGTTTCCTGAAGGAGCGCTTTGATAGCGGATCGCATCGTTGAGCGCAATCCATCTCGTTGGAATTTGCGATTTTTTGGGTAATATTGTTAGGCCCTAACCTTTACCATGAAAATTGCAAAAATCGCGATCCTGGCTTTCGCCATGCTTGCATGCCTTACGGCTGCCCATGCACAAAACTCACAACCGTTAGACCCCGGGTACTACATCGTCGTCGCAGCGTACGCTCCCAGTCATGAAAATCTTGCAAACCGACTTGTTCAAAATCTGCAATCTGAAGGTTTCGAGGCCAGCTTTGGCCTGCATGAACGTACCAACCTCCTCCTTGTATACATAAAATTTTTCGATAATCTCCGAGGGTCGATACTCGAGATGCAACAGGTGCGGAGAACAACGCGCTTTAACGATGCCTGGGTGCGTGTGGTACCCGGTGATATCGTCGCAAAACAAAATCAAACTGCTCCCGAATCAACTCTGACCGAAACTACGGAGAAGACAAAGGTTGATACGGAGGAACAAAGCGCCCTTCCTGACGAAAATCCTATAGACCCGGCAGATACAATCGTCGTTACCGATAACGAAGAAATTGTACAGCACAAACAAATGACTCTTGGGAACACTGAAGTCTTCTTGAGCTTGTTTCACGCGCGCAACAACCGCATCGTTGAAGGTAATGTGACGGTGGTTGACACTGAGCGAGCGAAGGAGATAACCCGGGTAAAAGGAAACGAGTATCTGCATCTTCCTGATCCGCAAAGCAAATCGGGACAACTTACACTGATTTGTGAGGCGTTCGGATATAGAAAATTGCAATACGAATTAAACTATCCCGTTCCGCTGGCGGATACCGTGAAGCCCTATATCGATCTGATGGGAACCACTATCGTTGTGAATTTTGACCTTGTTCGTTATCATAAAGGAGATATCGCAACATTGTACAATGTCTACTTTTTTAATGACGCTAATGTCATGGTGCCGGAATCCCGCTATGAATTAAATACCCTCCTGCAGATGATGCAGGAAGTACCTTCGTACCGGATTCGACTGCATGGACATTCAAATGGAAACTTTCGAGGAAAGATCATTAAGATGGGAGCGGAGAAGAACTTCTTCTCACTGGATGGTTCTGTTAATACCCTCGGTACAGCAAAGGAATTATCACAACTCCGCGCCGAAGTCATCAGAGATTACCTTATTGAAAATGGTATCTCGGCTGATCGTATTGATATCAAGGCATGGGGTGGAAAAAAGCCATTGTTTGACCGCAACGGCCCCAATGCACGAAAGAATGTGAGGGTGGAAGTGGAGATTCTTTCCGGCGATCCTATTTAATTTTCATAAGTTGTTATTATTGTAAATACTTTCGTTGAGTACCTTTGTGCAGCAATGAAGCGGATCCTGCGTAGCTTTTTTCTGATCATCAACTACAAGACTCTCCTCATAACCGCGCTGGCGGTTATTTCCAGTGAGGTGTGTTTTCGGTATGATCTCATCGCCAAATTTCCGGACATGCTTGTTGGTGTGGCTATCGTCTTTCCTGTGGTTTTTTCCATCAGCGCAGCGTATAACCGGAGAGAGACCGCCCTTCAACGATTTTCCGATTTCAAGGGTCACGCGATTACATTGTACTACGCGACCCGTGATTGGATTCCTAATGACAAACCCAACGATCTTCCGGATCGTACACGTGTTCTCATCGGCGACATGGTTCGCATCGCGCGTGAGATGTTCACGTCTTCGCATCGCAAAGAGTTTGACGTAAACGAAAAAAAGATTTATGACTACTTTTCAAGTCTGTCGCGGATGACCATCGAAATGCGTCAGCTTGGAATTCAAAGCACGGAGATATCGCGGATCAATCAGTATATCAGTAAAATGATAATCTCCTTTGATTGTCTCAAAGCCATCCATGGATACCGCACTCCAATTACACTGCGGGCTTACAGCAAGGTGTTTATTTATATTTTCCCAATCATTTACGGTCCCTACTTTGCGAGTACATTTCATGATTTCTCGTCAAGTCTGGAATACGTAATGCCTATACTCTACAGCTTCATTTTGGTTAGTCTTGATAACATTCAGGACCACCTGGAGCATCCGTTTGACGAAGTTGGTGAGGATGATATCCGGATTGACGAGAAGGATATTATCAGCTATATGGATTAGCTATTCTTTTTCCCACACGTCCTGGAAGTCTGTTATTTTTTGAAATAGTGAATGCGCAAACGGACAAGCAGGCGTGACGCGTATGTTGTTTTCACGCGCCCATTCTACAGCACGAGCTACCATTTGTTTACCTGCACCCTTGCCTCTAAGTGCATCGTCGACTTCGGTATGGTCTATCACGATGTGTTCAGGCGAATAGCGCGAGTAATACATGTTTGCCAGTGGTTTTCCGTTTTCTTCAATGTAAAAGATTCCTTTGCTCTTGAGTTCCTTATGCAGGACTTCCATTTCTTTTGATGTTGTTAAATAGGGAGTGTTATTATACAAATATAATAACCTTATGAAATTAAACTCTTTAGGCGGTTGTGGCCTCAGATAACAAAAAAGGAGCCCATCCTGGAGGATGGACTCCCGCCTGTTCTCACTCCGAATTTCAATTGTGAAATTGGGCAATTTCTACCACCGGATTCATACTAACTTTTGCCGTAATGGAATTTGAGATCAGGCAATTTGATTCTGCTTTTGAAAGAACCTTGAGCGCTTTTTCGTATTGTGTTGTGTCTGAAATCTCAACTGTCGGATTCAGGACAACCTCGGTCATTTTATACTTACCATCGACTAATTCGAGCTTCCCCGATGATTCACACCGGAATGAAACAAAATTGAGTTTTGAATTCTCGGCGATCGCAAGGAACGTGGTCATCAGACAACTGCTTACCGCGGCGGTATAAAGGTGTTCGGGTGACCAGATTCCGGGGATGCCTTTGGGAAACTCCGGTGGAGTTGCAACCTCGAGGCATCCGTTCACCAATTTGGAATCGTGTAATTCCGGCGAGCAGATTACTCCTTTCCGGTCTGCGTTCCATGTGACAGTAACATTATATTGATGTGGTTCCATAAAGCATCTTTTCATTTAGATTTTTGAAACTGCCCCCGTTACATACTCGCGTATAGCCATGTGATTCCAGGATCACTTTGGCGGTCGCACTCTTCATTCCCGATGTGCAGCACGTAATGACAGGATGGTGCTTGTTCGGTAGCCGGGTCAGATTAGCTTCCAACTCTTCCAGTGGAATATTGATTGCCCCTTCAATGTGACCCGCGAAAAACTCTGCAGGCGTTCGCACGTCCAGTATTATGCCGCCTTCTTCGGTAAATCTGTGGAAGTCAATTTCCGGACACGTCTTGTAATAAATCTTAATCGAATCCATCTCGCCTGGTCAATCGTTCGACCGACAAGGAGGCGTTCTCCATCAGCCCGATTTCCGCAATGGAATGGCTTTAATCCCCTGCGATGATCCGGTCGGCAGAATCCATGACCTTGTCTTTCTTCAAAACTACAGGGTGCTGTGACGTGATTCTGTAACTAATGTCACCTTTACAGGAGATTTTTTCGGACTTGTAAAGTGATGACTGACAACTGAATAGTGAATGCTGACAATAAGGTATTGCCGCACAATGATATTAATCATGCGTGGTCATTTTGCGCAGACAGGGAATGCTGCATTCAATTTCCATCAATGAAATATAGCCGCAACCGCTCATACGGCATCTCCACTTCAAGGTATACCGGAGCGTCACTAATGCTGTGGTAATTAAGTTCAACGATACTTGTGCGACTGTTTTGCGGACTTGGATAGACACGGCCGACAGCATCGATGTTTATTATTTCAGTCTTGGATACTTCTTCTTCTGAAACGGTGAGTTCAATGAATTTTGCCATAAGTGCAGGGTTGATGTAAATGCATATTACCAGACTATCGTGACAAAACGAAGTCAGTTGGGGGAATTTAGATGTGTCAGGTGTGCCGGATGCGGGAGCCTGCAATTATCGCGATCATTTCCTATTTTGAGGGTAAAGTCAACCCAAGATAGTATCGCATGAGATCAGGTTTGCTGCTATTGGTTCTTACTCTGCTGACGATGCCATTGTTGGCACAAAGCAACCGGATAATGATTGGCGCGGCGTCTGATCTTAAGTTTGCGCTGGATTCTATTATTGCTGTGTACAGAAAGGCACATCCTGCGGCAGACATTGCGGTGAGCTACGGGTCCTCGGGAAAGCTTTTCGAACAAATCCTGAATGGTGCACCCTTTCATGTATACTTCTCTGCCGACATCGATTACCCCAACAGACTTCGCGATCGCAAGCTCACCGGTTCTGACGTTTTCACATACGGGTATGGCAGGCTTGTGCTGTGGAGCAGGAAGCTCGATCCATCTGCGTCAGGCATGGATATATTGAAGCGCACCGACGTGAAGAAAGTAGCGATAGCCAATCCGTTGCATGCACCCTATGGTCGGAAAGCTATGGAAGCATTGGCGTATTACAGGTTACAGGATGAAATTAAACCTAGCCTCGTCTATGGAGAAAACATCGCTCAGGCAGCACAGTTCGTTACAAGCGGTGCCGCTGATATTGGTATAATTGCGCTGGCCCTGGCATTGTCGCCCACGATGAAAGAACAGATGGGACATTATTTTCTGATTCCTGCCACGAGCCATTCTGCCCTTGAACAGGGTTTTGTCGTATTAAAGCATGCTCAGACCCGTAAGGATGTTGCTGCATTTGTGGCATACATGAACGGTGCCGAAGCAAATGAGATTTTAGCGTATTTTGGTTTTCGGGAAAAGCCATAACGAATGCTTGAAGCAGGTCCATTTTTGCTTACACTGGAACTGGCTCTCATCACGACAGCTATCCTTTATGTCATTGGCATTCCGGTTGCCTATTGGATATCGGTGTCTGCATTTAAAGGGAAGATAGTTGTCGAGGCGATACTTAGTCTTCCGCTCATACTGCCTCCTTCGGTGATGGGATTTTATCTGCTGGTGGCGTTGAGTCCGGCTAATTCGTTTGGAAGATGGGTCGAGGAGCTCCTCAACCTTCGCCTTGTATTTACATTCCAAGGGCTGATTCTGGCTTCGGTCGTTTACAGTTTGCCCTTCATGATTCAGCCTTTGCTCGCTGGATTTCGTATGCTTCCCGCGTCGCTTGCTGAAGCCTCTTACACTTTGGGTAAGGGCAGGTGGACAACCCTTAGGCGTGTGTTGCTGCCAAACATTAAGGCGGCCGTGATTACAGGAGGCATTCTGACTTTTGCACACACACTGGGTGAATTTGGTGTCGTACTCATGGTGGGAGGGAATATCCCCGGTGAAACGCGTGTAATTTCCGTTGCTATTTATGATGCGGTGGAAGCAATGGACTACGGCAGGGCTAACCTTTACAGCGGAATATTGCTCGTTTTTGCCTTTGTGCTATTGCTTGGAGTTTATCTGGTCAATTATCGTTCGTTGAAGACCACATGAATACAATCGAACTGAAACAAAGGCTGCAGGGAGCATCGGGCCCCTTTGAACTTGATGTGAAGATGAACATCAGCAAGGGTGCTTTCGTCTCACTCTACGGTCAGTCAGGCGCAGGTAAGACGAGTGTCTTGCGCATGCTCGCCGGCGTGTTTAAGCCCCATGACGGCTTGATTGAAGTCGATGGAAATACGTGGTTCGATAACCGTAAAGGCATCTGGCGTAAGCCTCAGGACAGAAGTGTTGGTATCGTCTTCCAGGACTACGCGCTGTTTCCAAACATGAACGTTATCGAGAATATTTCATACGGGCTGGCACAAAATTCAGAAGATATCTCCGAAGAAGTAATAGGCCTGATGGAATTGAATGAGCTGCGGAACGTTATGCCTTCTAAGCTCAGTGGGGGCCAGCGCCAACGCGTGGCACTGGCGCGTGCGATTGTCCGCCGCCCTACATTGCTGCTCCTCGACGAACCACTCGCGGCGTTGGATACTTCGCTCAGACTTCGTATGCAGGAATATATTCTGACAGTCCATCGTCGGTACAAGCTCACTACTATTCTCGTAAGCCATGATATGTTGGAAGTACTCAAACTAAGTGACAAGGTCTTTTTGCTGGAAGATGGCGTTGTAACGGCATCGGGTAAACCGAAGGAAGTGTTACCCCTTAACGTATTGCGCGAAATGCAGGCTAACCTGGCTAATTTGCTTACTGACAGTCCGAAATAGCGTCGGGCGACGGGAACTAATCTTGGGAATACTATGTCTATGACGATATTAAATCATGTCGGAATGAAATCAATCGTACTGCCGTTTCTTTTTGTAATCTCTGCACTCGCCGCAAGTGCCCAATCCAAAGTGGTTAATCCGGATGAGTTTGAAAAAATGATCGATGGTGAAGACGTCCAACTTGTAGACGTCAGGACACCCGGCGAATTCAAAAAAGGTAGCATTTCCGGCGCCGTGAATTACGACATCAACTCCCGCGACTTTACTTCAGGTATAAAATCATTGGATAAAAATCGCCCTGTTTTTGTTTACTGTCTTTCCGGGGGCAGAAGTCAGAAGGCAGCCGCGATCATGAGAAAACAGGGATTTGAGACTATTGAACTGAAAGGCGGGATGATGGCATGGACGGGTGCCGGAAAAGAAGTCAGCCAAAACAGCGCAAAGGCAGGTTTGACTATGGCCGAGTTTAATACCAGCGTTAAGAACGACAAGCTCGTGTTAGTTGATTTTCACGCGCGTTGGTGCGGCCCGTGCAAAAAGATGGCGCCGGATCTGGAAGCATTGCAGAATACATTTACCAATGAAATGATACTCTTTAAGGTAGACGCTGATGAGAATCCCATTGTAGTCGAGACGTTGAAGATCCAGGCAATTCCAAGGCTTGAACTATACAAAGGCGGTGTGAAGGTCTGGAGTCATACAGGCTACCTTGGGAAGAAGGACATTGAGAAACAAATCCGCGCGCACCTCTAAGTCGTGCCTTTATTCGGCAGCTTCGTTGTTTGCAACACCCTTGAAGCTGTAATATAAATAATACAGTGCAGGAAGAATGAATATGCTTCCCAATAGAAGGGCCCATGCCAGTGCCTTCATTGCCGGTTCAGGAGCCTGGTGCTGCTCCAGTGACAGTGCGCTTCCTCTAAGGATGATGAAGTCCGGGTAATGTTCAAACGTCACTGCTAGCAAAATCAGCACTACTTGCGCGCCAGCCAGGATTCGTGGCATCCATATACTCCTTTTGCTTATAAAAAACCACGTCGCAACTAACGCCAGCGTCGCAAACACTACGGCAAGTATTCCGGTTGTACTTTTGAAAACCCATGCTCCAAGGGGCACATCTTCGACAGCGGCTGCAAGGAAGACAACTCCTCCCGCAAGAAAAGCGGCGCCATTCATGAACCTCGCCTTTCGTACAAACCGGAGTCGGTCATGATCATCATCTGCTTCTGCAATCAAATAGATGGCAGCGAGAAAACCGCATAAGGCAACGGTGAAAAGGCCAACACTGACTGAGAAAAAATTCAGCCACCCGAATACAAAGGCATCAACGAAGTTATCGGCACCGGGGTCGATTTTTCCAGAGACCGCACTTCCTGCAAGAATGCCAAGAAACAACGGTGTGATAAAACTGGATCCGACAAAAACGCGGTTGTATAATCGATGACTCTTATCTTTTACAGCATCGTAATGACGAAAGATGAATGCTGTCCCTCTTGCTATGATTCCCAATAGCATGATAGCTAGAGGGATGTGCAGATATACGGACATCGTGCTGTAGATGTCGGGGAATCCTACAAACAAAATCACGATGGCAATAATCAGCCACATGTGATTTGCCTCCCAGATCGGGCCGATGGCATGATAAAGCGTGGTGCGCGTACGCTGTCGGTTTCGTTTCGAAGTAAACATCTCGATAATGCCGGCGCCAAAGTCAGCGCCTCCAAACAGGACGTAAAGCACGATCGATGTCCAGAGAAAGATGATGACTACCTGATCCATTACGATTCTATTTTTTCTTCGGCGGATGCATATAGTCGGGGGACAGCCTGTATCTGTCGTTTTAACAAGAAGAGCACGATAATCGAGAGCAGCGCATACACCGCTGTGAAAACGTAAAACGAGTATCTTATTCCCGGCATCGGTGTCACTGCCTCTTCCGTGCGCATGATGCCCCAGATAATCCATGGCTGGCGCCCGACTTCCGTGACTGTCCAGCCGGCTTCAACGGCGACAAATCCCAAGGGGGTTGCAAGCGCAAAAAACAGCAGGAACCAGCGTTTGTCGAGAAGGTTCTTCCATCGGAAAGCGAGAAAGAACAGCAGCGATAATAACATAAGCAGAACTCCAATTCCGACCATGATCTGAAATGCGAGGTGTGTAACCAGGACGGGAGGATGATCTTCTTTGGGTATTGTATCAAGTCCCTTAACTTCGTCGTGGAGGTTTCCGTGGACCAGGAAACTCAACATGCCGGGCAACTCAATGGCGTAATTTACACGTTGGTTCCTTTCATCGGGGATGCCACCGATTAGCAGGGGCGCCGACGTTTCGCTTTTGAATAACGCTTCCATGGCAGCGAGTTTTGCGGGCTGGCGCTTTGCGACGTCTTTTGCTGAGAGGTCGCCGCTGATGGGCTGAAGAATCGCAGCGACCGACCCGAAGACCATAGCAATGAGAAACGCATGTCGGTGGAAGATCAGATTTTTCTTCTTTAGCATCATCAGTGCATGTACTCCGGCAACGGCAAACCCAGTGGCAACAAACGCGGCAAGTGTCATATGCAGTGCCTGAAAGAGCCAGGCATCGTTAAACATGGCCGCGATCGGATCAATATTGAAGTACTTGCCGTTTTCGTAGTTGAATCCGGAAGGACTGTTCATCCATGCGTTAGCAGAGACGACAAGGATACCGGACGCCAGACCGCTTATTCCAACCACAACGCCTGTTATCCAATGGAACCACGGGTTGAAGCGGTCCCAGCCATACAGAAAAAATCCGAGGGCAATTGCTTCAATAAAGAATGCTGTTCCCTCGAGACTGAAGGGCATTCCGAAAATGGGTCCGGCATGTTTCATAAACTCGGGCCAAAGCAGCCCCAGTTCAAATGAAAGCACCGTTCCGGAAACTGCTCCTGTTGCGAAAAATATCGCCACGCCTTTGCTCCAGGCTTTCGTAAGGTCTTTGAAAACGGGTTCCCTGCGTCGTATCCAGAGGAAGTGGGATACAGCCATGAAAAACGGCATGACCATTCCTATGCAGGCGTAAATGATGTGGAAACCGAGCGAGAGGGCCATCTGCAGCCTTGCCGCCAGTAAGTCATCCATAATAATGACGTTTAATGCCTGTAAAGATATACGCCGAGGTCAAAAAAAGAACCGGTTTCTCACTGTTCTTTGGATTCAAATGATGATCACAGGTGAATAATATCTTTTCAGATTTCCGGTTATCCGACTATTTCGCGGGTCGTCGATTGACGTATTGCGAACCAACGCATAGCCTATACCTTTGAATCAAGATTAAAGACAACTATAGACAGTAAATATCCCCGGGGTCCAGGACTTTGGGGATATTTATTT
>JAEZDW010000006.1 GCA_023417955.1 Bacteroidota bacterium | reverse complement strand
GTACCCCGTTGAACGGTCGGAATTTTGAATACCTGAGTGAGGATCCGTTCCTGACGTCGAGGATGGTTGTGGGGTATGTAAAGGGTGTGCAGGAACAGGGGGTATCAACGAGTGTAAAACACTATGCGGCAAACAACCAGGAAATTGAACGCAACTCGATCAATGTGGAGATGGATGAGCGTGCACTTCGCGAGATATACCTTCCCGCGTTCAGGGCAGCCGTTGTTGAGGCTGATGCAAATACCGTCATGGGCGCTTATAACAGGTTTCGCGGTCAGTTCGCAACACACAATGAATATCTCGTCAACACGATACTCAAGGGGGAGTGGAGATTCAAAGGTGTGCTGATGAGCGATTGGGGTGCCGTGCAAAATACGATGGAGGCCATTACAAATGGAACTGATCTCGAAATGGGTACTGACCTTGCTCTTGGGCCAAAACCCGACTACGGAAAGTTTTACATGGGTGATACGGTGATCGCCCTTGTGCGTTCGGGGGCAGTCAAAGAGGAACTGATTGACGACAAGGTGAGACGCATTCTCCGGATAATGTTCAAGACTCATATGTTTGGCAAACGCCCGGAAGGTGCGCTTAATACAAAAGAGCATCAACAAACAGCAAGGAAGGTTGCTGAAGAGGGGATCGTTCTCCTCAAGAATGACGGTGTGCTGCCATTAAAAGGCAACGTAAGGAGCATAGCAATAATCGGAGCGAATGCAGATCACAAACATGCAGGTGCCGGCGGTAGTTCTCAAGTGAATGCCAAGTATGAAATCACTGCTCTTGAAGGAATCCGCGCAGCTGCCGATGAGAACACCAAAATATTATATGCGCCGGGCTACGTCATTTCGAAAGATGGTAAAGTGGATGAAAAACTCATGCGCGAAGCGGTGAATCTTGCATCAGGTTCAGATATGGTTGTTTACATTGGCGGGTGGATCCACGGCTATTCAGATGCGTGGAACGACAACGCATACGATTCGGAAAGTCTGGACAAACCTTCGATGAATCTTCCTTTTGGTCAGGATCGTTTGATCAGTGAAGTGCAAAAGGCAAATGCGAATAACGTCGTAATCCTCTATGGTGGAGCCGCAACAGATATGTCGGGCTGGGACAGGAATGCAAAGGCGATCATTCAGGCGTGGTATCCCGGAATGGAAGGCGGGGCCGCACTGGCCGATGTTATCTTCGGGAAAGTCAATCCTTCGGGAAAACTGCCAATGACATTCCCGAAAAAACTTGAAGACAGTCCGGCTCATGCTATTGGTGAATATCCCGGACAGAATGGTGTAGTTCGTTATAATGAGGGAATACTTGTTGGATACAGGTATTTCGATACCAAAAATGTAGAACCTCTTTTCCCGTTCGGACATGGACTTTCATACACGACATTTGAAATGACTGACCTGGGCGTCGCAGAGAATGGGGAATCAGTAACGATATCGTTGACAGTAAAAAATACCGGTCGGATGACGGGTGCTGAAGTGGTGCAGGTATATGTGCGTGATGATGAAGCTGCGCTACCACGTCCTGACAAGGAATTAAAAGGATTCAAAAAAGTCTTTCTGGATCCGGGAGCGTCGACCAAAGTTGAACTCACACTTGACAAGGAGGCGTTCATGTACTATGATGATTCAAAGAAACAGTGGGTACTTGAACCTGGAAAGTTCACGATCCTGGTTGGAAGCTCATCCCGGGATATAAAACTTACCGGTGAGGTAACACTATAAGAATTGCCAATTTCAATTCACCCAGGGGGCTGTCTTCGGGCAGCCCTTTTTACGTTCTGATAGGGTGCCTTGATTTCAGCTTATTATTTACCAACTTGCAGCGTACAATTTATGCCGATGGATACAATTAAAGACCTTCGCCTCGCCGTTCTCATCGACGCCGACAATGTACCGCACTCGCAGATCCAACCGATGCTCCAGGAGATTGCGAAATATGGTACGCCAACATTCAAACGGATTTACGCTGACTGGACAAAGCCGACTGTTTCCGGATGGAAGAGTAAATTGTTGGAGCATGCCATCACCCCGGTGCAGCAATACAGCTATACGACGGGCAAAAATTCTACGGACTCTGCCCTTATTATTGACGCGATGGATATTTTGTATACAGGTCGCGTTGATGGTTTCTGCATTGTATCAAGCGATAGCGATTTCACACGTCTTGCGACGCGACTGCGCGAAGCTGGTATGAAGGTGTTTGGTATGGGGGAACGAAAAACACCGCTTGCGTTCATATCAGCAGTTGATAAATTCATATACATCGAAATTCTGAAAGCCAACGGCGAACAGAAAAAGAAGACGCAGGCTGCGCCGAAGAAAAAGGCTTCTCCCAAAAAACAACAACAGGATAATACGGACAACGCTGCTGCTCAGGAAACAGACCCGTTAGTAAATTATGAGTTGATAAACCTCATCGAATCATCAGTCAATGACCTTGCCGATGAAAGTGGCTGGGTCTTCCTCGGGGAACTTGGTAACCTGCTCCTCAAGAAGAAGCCGGATTTCGATCCGCGAAATTATGGCTTCAAGAAACTCGTTTCGCTTATCGAAAGCCTTGATCAGTTCGAGGTTCACAAGGAGAGTACGGGGAAGGGTAATATTTCGCATGTGTACGTCAAGAGCAAATCGTCATAGATGAACATCTGCGACACACGGTGCTCAAAAAAGCGGCAGCGTGTCACTTCCTGACTGGAGAAAATTCAAAAAAGACATTAACTTGACGCTTATGATAACAAGTTTCGAAAACCCATCATCGCGCAGGGGTGCCCTGAAAAAGATCGCAGGGTCCGCCGCCGTAACCCTCGCAGGTTTATCTCTTTCTGAACGCGTCAGTGCGGCTGAAGCATCGCTTGAAAATCAGCTGAAGGGCAAGATCAATCACTCGGTATGTCGCTGGTGCTATCAGAATATTCCCTTCGAGGATCTTTGTAAGGCAGCAAAGAATATTGGAATCGCGTCGATTGAACTCGTGGGCCCGGAAGAATGGCCGATCCTGCAAAAGTATGGACTAACCGCTGCGCTCCCGTGGGGTGCAGGTAAAGGTATTACGGAAGGGTTCAACAATCCTGCGTTGCATGATGAACTGATCAAAAGCTATACGGATATGATTCCTAAGGTAGCTGCTGCGGGATACTCGCAAATCATATGCTTCTCCGGAAATCGCAACGGGCTTGACGATGAGCAGGGAATTGAAAACTGCGCGATCGGTTTGAAGAAACTTATGTCAGTTGCTGAAAAGCATAAAGTAACATTAGTGATGGAACTGCTCAACAGCAAGGTTGATCATCATGACTATCAATGCGATCATACCGAATGGGGTGTGGCGCTTTGTGAAAAGATCGGCTCGGAGCGATTCAAACTGCTTTATGACATTTACCACATGCAGATCATGGAAGGTGATGTGATAGCGACGATTCGCAGGTACAACAAATACATTTCACACTACCACACGGGCGGCGTACCAGGCCGGAACGAAATCGATGACACGCAGGAATTGAATTACCCTGCAATCATGAAGGCGATCGTGGAAACCGGATTCAAAGGTTTTGTCGCACAGGAGTTCATTCCAAAAAGAGAAGACAAGATTGCCTCACTGAAACAAGGTGTCTCAATTTGTGACGTGTGATCCTTTGTAACCGACGTTATTTGTCGATTTGATTATCAACAACAGGTTCTTCTTTCTTTCGCGATAGTGCGAGTTTAATTTTGTCGAATAGCGTTTTCTTGTCCCGGTCGTGGCTGTCCCCAATGATAAAGCCAATAGGTTTCAGACTTTCCACATGGTCGAAAATGATTTTGAGGATGCCCACGATTGGGAGGAAGAGTATCATTCCGGATACACCCCATAACATCCCGCCTGCGATGATGCTGACAATACTGGTTAGTGCGCTAAGGTTTACCTCCCCGCCGACAACATTGGGTTCAATAAAGTAATTGTCAATCGTCTGTATGAGTATGATTGCTCCGCCAACCAGCAGCGCGGTGTGATAGGTTGGCTCGGTCGTAAGTGCAACAAGGAACGGGAAGAGGCCACCAATGGTCGTTCCAACGTATGGAATGATGGTTAACATGGCAGCGATACCTCCAAGCAACAGCGCGTTGTCAAGACCGATGGCGTAGAGGGCGATCGAATATAGTGTGGTGAGAATAATTACCGACATTGCCCTGCCGGTGAGGTAGCGTTGTCCAACAAGTGAAATCTTTCCAACAATGTTTTTGACTTTTTCAGGGTCTTCAGTGTGAAACAAGCGAACAAAAAAGGTTTCGAATTTCTCTTTATTATACAGGAATAAGAACGTGTAAACCAGCATTAGAACGAGGGTGCCAATTGTCGATGAGAAGCTTGCCAGAATTAACCTGGCCAGTCCGCCCTGATTTTCTTCTGATGTGATTTGTTCCTTTGCAATGTTCTCCTGATTTTTCCTCGGAATGTTGAACCGTGCCTCGATCCATGTTTGAAGATCCCATAAGATGCTCTTTGTCTTTGCCTTGATCATCGCGATATCCTCCATGAATGAGTTTACCTGCGCAACAAGAACTGAAAGCACTGCTATGATTCCGACCGCGAGAATGATGATACAGATAGCAGAGGATAAGCCCCGATGACAGCCACGGTCATCGATGCTCTGGCAAACAGGCGCCATTAGCATTGCGAGCAATGCGCCAAACATGAACGGAACCAGAACTGGCTTGCCGAAATAAAGCACAACAACAAACAGTACAAAAAAAAGGAGTTGCTGATTAACACGGGTCAGAATATCGGTCATCTGAAAATTATTTGACCTAATAGAATACAAAATTTTAAGCCCGACGACAGCCTCCGTCAACCCTGTCAGGAAGCGGCTAAACAAACACCGCGGCGTATTGGTTAAATTGGCAGTGAGAAGTTGTGTAGATTATTACACAGGTTGACGAAGATATCATGATCTTTACAAGTCGGTCGTGGCATTAGATTGTTAATTTGGTAGGCGCTTCAAAACATGGATCAGCGTAAGGCAAGAAAGATTGGAATCAGGATTCTAAAGATTCTGGGGTGGACTATTACCGGAATAATAGCCCTCCTTTTACTTGTCATGATTGCCATCCAAATTCCCTGGGTACAGAACAAGATCCGAAACGAGGCAATTTCATTTCTGGAAAGCAAGATAGGAACTCCCGTTCAGCTCGCTCATTTCAGCTTGTCGTTTCCCAAGAAGATTGTCATTGAAGGGCTGTATATTGAAGACCAGGCAAAGGATACGTTGTTGTACGCAGGGCGGATTGGAATCGACACCGATCTCTGGGCGCTCACCGATAATACCATCGAGTTAAACAAAATTGAACTGAGTAATATCGTGTCAACCATAAAGCGGTCGGAGGCAGACAGCGCATTTAACTTTGATTATATTATTGCAGCCTTTGCTACCGAAGACACCACCGCCGTTGACACGACCGCAGCTCCATGGACGTTCAGACTGGGCGCAGTTGAATTGGATCGACTTTCCTTTTACCTTAATGATTCAATTTCTGGCAACCGTGTTGGCCTTAAGCTCAACACGTTCACCATTGACACGGAGCTCTTTGATCTCGATAGCGGCGCCATACGGTTTAACGAAATATTTCTTTCGGGCCTGTCCGCGGATGTTGTTCAGTTCAGGATGCCGGAAGCAGTTCCGGATTCAGCTGAAGTTATACCGGAGGATAGCGCTGCCGTTGGACTCAATATTTCTTTCAATAGAATTCATCTCAATCAAATAAATGCTGAATACAATCAGAAGGCGTCTGGACAGGTAATAGTCGCGATGCTCAAGGAAGCTGTTATTGAAGCGGATACCATTGATATCAAGAAGCAAGTAATCGACCTCACCCGTGTCGCACTTACGGATCCGTTCATTTCTGTGCAGATGACAGGTGAGGAACCAACGTATGATGCAGTTGATCCGGCGGTCGTTCGACATGATGAGGCGCAGGATCCCTGGCGGTTTTCACTGGACAACTTCGCCTTAAATGGGGGGCGGATTCAATATTTCGATCACCTGAAGCCCGCGCAAAAGAATGGGATTGATTTTGCGCACATGGTTCTGTCG
>JAEZDW010000498.1 GCA_023417955.1 Bacteroidota bacterium | reverse complement strand
TACTTGAATAACGCATCCCCGACTGGATTCGAAGCTTCGGGGCAACAAATCTGGCTGGATTATCTGAAGCCATATATAAATGAGTACATCACTGATGTTTATGGTACGGTCGTGGGTGTTGTCAATCCGAAGGGCGCCTACAAGGTGGTGATTGAGGCTCACGCTGATGAGATCTCCTGGTTTGTGAACTACATTACTGAAGATGGCTATATATATGTACGCCGCAATGGTGGTTCTGATCATCAGATCGCCCCTTCGAAGCGGGTAAACATCTTCACTGATAATGGTGTTGTTAAAGGCGTGTTTGGATGGCCGGCGATCCACGTCCGTGAGCCAGGTAAGGAAGAGGCACCCTCGTTGAAAAACATTTTTATAGATGTTGGTGCTGAGTCCAGGAAGGAAGTAGAGGCTATGGGAATTCATGTAGGCTGCGTCATAACTTTCGAGGATGAGCTGATGGAAATGAACAAGAACTGGTTGGTGGGAAGAGCGCTTGACAACCGAATGGGGGGCTATATGATAGCGGAGGTTGCCCGAAGACTTTCGGAAAACAAAAAGAAGCTTCCGTTTTGCCTTTATATTGTGAATTCAGTTCAGGAGGAAATTGGTCTGCGCGGTGCTGAAATGATTTCAAGGCGCCTGAAACCCGATTTAGCCATCTGTACAGACGTGACACACGACACACAATCGCCTATGTACAATAAGAGGGATAGCGGGAACCTGAAAGCCGGAAATGGCCCTGTGCTGTGTTACGGCCCTGCAGTTCAAAATAACGTTCTCAAAATGGTACTCGAGACGGCCCAAAAACGGAAAATCCCGTTCCAGCGCCAGGCCGTGTCCAGGTCAACAGGTACCGATACTGACTCATTTGCTTACTCGGCAGAAGGGGTGGCCTCAGCCTTGATATCGCTGCCCCTGAAATACATGCACACAACCGTTGAAATGGTGCATAAAGACGATGTAGAGGGCGTAATTAGCCTGATTTACGAGTTTTTGCTACAACTTAAACCGGGCCATGATTTCAGGTATATAAAGTAAGACCGGGTTTATAAGGGGATTCTGGTGTAAGGACATCTCAAAAACTTACACCCATATGTTTGAACGTTGAATAGGTTCTTGCACGATGCTTGCAGAACCTATTTTTGTTCCAGCAAACAGCAAAAAACCTATAATCTCTTTATGAACAAGATCAAAACACTCGCAATCCTTGCAATTTTTGCGATTTCGGCGAGTTCTACAGTATCCGCACAGGAACGACCAATTCACGAAGTGTATTCGATGATGCTTTTCAACTTCACCAAATATGTGCAGTGGCCTGACCACAACAATGGTGGTGAATTTGTGATTGGTGTAATCGGCAATACAGATGTTTACAACACGCTTACCGGCTGGTATGCAGGCAAGCCAAGAGGATCAAAGACCTATGTAATTAAGAAATTCAATTCAGCAGCAGAGGTAAGCAATTGCCATGTGCTGTTTATTGATAAAGCAAAAAGTGCCGAGTTCGACGAAGTGAATGAGAAACTGAAGGGCAAAGGAACCCTCGTAATCACTGACAAGAACGGCTTAGGCGTAAAGGGCAGCGGAATCAACTTTAAGACTGTTGATAACAAACTGAAGTTCGAGCTCAATCAGAAAGCGATTGAAACAGCGAATCTGAAAGTTTCCGGCGCGCTTTCGTCAATGGCGATATTGATTTAAATGGGTTGTTTGGAAGACCACGGCCTTTGTAAAAAAAGGCCTGGTCATTTCTCCGAACTCCAACAGAGGCTTTAGAAAAAGTGTGTTCCCTCAATAACCGAATTCTATGAAAGCACTCGTAATGTTCGTTTTTGCAGCTGCGCTTTTGCCTGGAACGGTAATGGCTCAGGAAAGACCGACGCATGAAATTCACGCGGCCATGGTGTTTAACTTCATCAAGTACGTTCAATGGCCTGATGAATCCCAGGCGGGTGAATTCGTCGTTGGTGTCATAGGCGATGACAACGTCTACTCGACACTCCAGAAATGGTATGACGGCAAGCCGAAAGGCAACAAAAAGTATGTCATCAAAAAACTAGGATCAGCCAGCGAGTCCGCCGGTTGCCATGTGGTTTACATAGGCAAATCAAAAAGCCGTGACTTCGATGACGTCAAGGCGAGTACTAATGGCAAGTCGATTCTTACCGTAACAGATGGGAATGGCTTGGGGCAAAAAGGAAGTTGCATTAACTTCAAGGTTATTGATGGGAAACTAAAATTTGAACTGAATCAGGGTACTGTTTCAAGTTCAAATCTGAAAGTATCAAGTCAGCTGAGCAGTATGGCCATCCTGATTTAAGGAAGGCAGTTCACTGGCTTACTGGAACACGCACGGGGGGGCAGAGTTTTTATAGAGAGGTTCTTTTCTCTGTCAAACCTGTGCGTTACCAAGGAAAAAAATTAAGATATACGCACTGAGTTGCAAAGTTGTAGAGAGTCTTTGTCGACTTGGTGCGTTTTACAACATCACAATCCCGGACGGGGATTATACAACATTACGCACAGGGTCATAAAGTTTTACAGAGAGGGTCTTTTCTTTATGTGCACTGTGCGTTTTTTCTTTTATCCCCCACGAAGTCGACCCCTGTCGTTCTTTCTGATTTCCGCGAAATAGAAATAAATTGGCCGAATGAATAATGTCACCATGTCATTCGGAATTCGCTTTTCCTATCCCGGGCAGAACCACCACCCATACGGTCATGCCGCTGATTAAGATGCGCACATTTCGTGACCAGATGGGTACGATCGTAACATGTGCGTCACCACCAGAGCGCATCATCTCGCTTGTGCCGTCTCAGACGGAGTTGCTCGCCAGCCTCGGACTGGATGAGAACGTAGTCGGGATCACAAAATTCTGTGTGCACCCGGATTCGTGGCGTCAGACAAAAACAAAGGTAGGCGGCACCAAGCAATTTGATTTTTCCTGTATTGATTCCCTCGAGCCCGACCTCATCATCGGCAACAAAGAGGAGAATTACCTCGAGGGGATTGAAACGTTGAAGGCAAAGTACCCTGTATGGATGAGCGATATAAGCACATTGAACGATGCCCTCGACATGATTCGCGAACTGGGTGACATAACGGGCAAACTCGATCAGGCCGGCAAACTCATTACTGAAATAGAGACATCTTTTCCAGGGCGGGTGTACAACCAACGTGTGCTCTATTTGATTTGGAAGAATCCGTGGATGGCTGCGGGACGCGACACCTTCATTCATGACATGATATCGCGCATCGGATTTGACAACGTTGTGCTGCATGACCGATACCCGGAGTTATCGGAAGATCAGATCAGGTCGCTGGAACCGGAACTCGTCTTTCTATCCTCAGAACCATATCCATTCCGCGAACGGCACATCGCCGAAGTCCGGCGTTTCCTGCCGCGGGCACAAGTACTTACTGTCGATGGCGAAATGTTCTCCTGGTATGGGAGCCGTTTGAAATATGCCCCTGACTATTTCAGGAGCCTTCCGTTGCAACGCCACAACTCCTGAGGTCGTTCCAGAAATTTGGATAGGATTTTCTCACTACAGCCGGATTCTCAATCGTTACGTCCATACGTGTTGCCAATGGTGCGAACGCCATCGCCATGCGGTGGTCTTTGTAGGTACTGAAAGTTGCCGCAGCAGGTAGTTTGGACGAAGGTAATACACGCCAATGTGCGGGGTCGTCTTCAATGAGGTCGGCACCGATCTTATGTAATTCCGTTTGTAACGCCGCGATACGGTCAGTTTCCTTGATCCGAAGGCTTTCAAGTCCCGTGAAAAAACCTTTTACACCTTTGGCAGCGCACACCACCGCTACTGTCTGCGCAAGATCGGGACAATGGGTGAAATCGAACTTGAGTTCTTTTTCTTCCGTCGATTTGCTGAGGTGGAGCATTCCATCTTTCATATTGGCGGTGACGCCGAGCGAAGTCATGATTTTCTGAATTGCGCTGTCGCCCTGAATGGAAGGAATAGAAAGTTTTGGAAGCATGATGTTGGCTTCTTGCGCAAGTGCAACGAAAGCGAACCAATAACTTGCAGCAGACCAGTCAGACTCAACGAAAAATCGGGCAGGTCTATACGTTTGGTTTGGAATATCAATCTTGTTATCGTGGAATGAGACGCTGACACCAAAGTGCTTCATGATAGCAGCAGTCATTTCGATATAGGGCCTGCTTCCGATCCGACCGGTGAGAGTCAGTTCAATTCCCTGAGGCAGAATGGGGGCAATCATCATCAGGGCCGAAATGTATTGGCTACTCACATCTCCACGGATGGAAAGTGTACGTGTACGCTGATCGTTGAATTGCCTGATTGCAAGAGGGGGATACCCCTCGTTGCCGAGATACTCTATCTCCGCACCTAATGACCGTAAGGCATCCACCAGAATTCCGATCGGTCGTTCTTTCATTCGCGTAGTCCCCGTCAATGTTTTGGCTTGATTGGTTGCTGCGAAGTATGCGGTAAGGAAACGCATGGTTGTACCGGCATCCTCAATGTCGATTATTTCATCATTAGATGAAATCCTGTTGAGCATCAACTGAGTATCATTCGCATCGGAAAGATTATCGATAGTGGCCTCGTTGCCGGCGAGAGCATTGATAATGAGAGCCCGGTTCGCAATACTTTTTGAAGCTGGCAGCAAGTTTGCAGCACCTGACAATATCGGGGAGTGTCTTAAAAACATGATCACTGATTGGCTAGGCATAATAGGACGGCTAAAATAGGTCTTACGAGATATTTTTTTTCGCAAGGCTGCAACAAATAGTCAGAAAAAAAAGTTAATTTATTACTATGACACCACTACGTAAATTTACTCTCGGAATCAGCCTGGCCTCTGGTGCATTGCTCACCGCGTGGTTACTAACGGGTGATCGCAAGCAAAAAACCCGGACTTTCATCGTAAAGAGAACTGAAGAAATCCGCAAATCGCTTAAGGCGGAACGCGGCGAATTCGATGATTCTGAAGTGCACTACATCTGAAGCGTTTTGTAGTAAGCCAGTGCTGACTTCACTTCGTCGGTATTGATTTCTACGTCCAGACGGGCTTTGCCGATGCCATCGGGAAGCACGCAGAGGATTCGTTGCCCTTTATTTTTCTTATCCTGAATTACCAGTTCCGCGGCTGCATCAATATCACTCTCACCTAGTCCCTGTTTTCCAAAGTAGCGTAGAACACCGGCATTGATTTCATGCTGTTGTTCCGTCGACACCAGTCCACGTTCCCTGGCAATAAATGCTTCTGCAATCAAACCAATCGCAATTGCTTCACCATGCAGTATTGGTCGTCCTGATTTCAGCATGTGGCTTTCAACTGCATGGCCTATCGTATGCCCCGCATTTAGAATTTTTCGAATGCCCTTCTCAGTCGGATCTTCAAAGGTTATCCTCGCCTTAAACTCCACGGAGTGTCTGGTTAAAGCATCCCAGTCCTGATCCTCAAGTCCTTTTGAGGTAATTTGGCGCCACATCTTCTCGTCAGAGATAAGGCAATGCTTGAGAACTTCGGCAAACCCGGAACGCAATTCTGCAGCTGGCAGGGTGCGCAAAAAACCGCTGTGAATCATCGTCAGCGCAGGTTGTTGGAATACCCCGATGTGGTTCTTGAAAGTCTGGAAATCTATTCCAAGCTTTCCACCTACGCTGGCATCGACCTGGGCAAGCAGGGTTGTTGGAACAAGCACGAAGTCAATGCCCCGTTTATATGTGGCTGCACAGAAACCGCCCATGTCACCAAGTACACCTCCACCTACGACAATAAGCACGGCATGCCGATCCAGAGCCATTTGGGTCATCGCACTCCAGATTCGTTCGCACGTACCCAGTGTCTTGTTCTTCTCACCGCTTTCAACTTCAATGAGATGTTCGGTAAGTCCTGCCGGAAGGAGAGGAAGACAATGGGCCCTGGTATTCTCATCTACAAGCGTTGCAACCGTACTATAGCGCCGATCTTCGAGGAAACGAGTCAGGGCATCGACCGGGCTATGAGCGAACAATACGTTTTCTGGAAGCATGATCTGATTTTGAAAAGCCGAAAGTTAAAGACATGTCATGACATGTGTCGACAATTATCTTTACAAAGATCAAGCTAACAATTGTTTGTTGCATATATTTGCGCCGACCTGAATTGAGTATGGAGTCTTCACCGAACATTTCGTTTGACGATACAGCCGTCGCATTCAAATACAAAAGCGACGCAGCGTTAAGAAAAGCCAACTTTATTTTTACGTTGGTTAATCATCCCTGGATATCATCACTGGCAACCGGTGCCGTGAAGTTTGGATTAAAATACGGTTTGCCTGTCGAAGGCATTATCCGTAAGACTGCCTTTAGTCACTTCTGCGGCGGTGAGAGTATTGCTACCAGCGATCCGGTTATCCAGACGCTGTGGCATCACGGCGTATCAACAATTCTCGATTATTCGGCAGAGGGCGAATCAACCGAAGAGGGTTTCGATCGAACGTTGGAAGAAACACTCCGGATTGTGAACAAGGCAAAGAGTTCGCCTGAGATTCCCTTTGCTGTTTTCAAGCCATCAGGTATCGCCTCCGTTATTATCCTCGCCAAAGTTCAAAACAGGGAGGAGTTAAGTGCTGAGGAGAAACGTGCTTTCGAACGCATTCGTGAGCGTTTCCTTGCCATTTGTGAAGCGGCTTATAAGAACGATGTGCCGGTGCTGATTGACGCCGAAGAAACCTGGATACAGGATCCTATCGACAGCCTCGTTTACGAAATGATGGAGCGGTTCAACAAGGAAAAGGCAATTGTATTCAATACATACCAACTTTACCGAACTGCGGGCCTGCGAAATCTGCGGGAAGCGCATCATCTTGCGACGATGCATAACTACTTCCTGGGCGCCAAACTGGTGCGGGGTGCGTACATGGAGAAAGAGAGAGCACGTGCCGAGGAAATGGGCTACCCAAGTCCGATTCATCCCGACAAAAAAGCAACCGATGAGGCGTTCAATCAGGCTTTGATGTTTTGTCTTGACAATAAACAGCGTATCACTACCCTGTGCGGGTCGCATAACGAATACAGCAACTACTTCCTGACGGTGTTGATGGAGAAGCACGGGCTCAAGCCGAATGATCGTCGTGTCTGGTTTGCGCAGTTGTATGGTATGAGTGATAACATTTCGTTTAATCTGGCAAAGGCTGGTTATTGTGTGGCGAAATATGTGCCCTATGGACCAGTTAAATCTGTTATGCCCTATCTCCTGCGCCGTGCCGAAGAAAACACGTCTGTCGCCGGCCAGAGCAGTCGCGAGCTTACGCTGATCAGAAAGGAACTGAAACGCCGCCGCTCATAAGTTCAGTGGTGAATTTGCGGCTTCCATTTCTCCACAATTAGCGTATTTTTGCCAAAATTTTAGATATGCAACTAAGCGAACAGGAACTCTTCCGTCGCCAGAGCAAAACCGAACTCGAAAAACTGGGTATTAACCCTTATCCGGCGGATTTGTTCGAAGTCAACGCAAACAGCGCCGACATTCTGGAGAATTATCCGCGTACAAAACTCGATTATAAGAATGTGTCCATCGCAGGGCGAATCATGAGCCGGCGAATCATGGGTAACGCATCCTTTGCAGAGCTTCAGGATGAGAAGGGGCGTATTCAAATTTACGTCCGCCGCGATGATATATGTCCTGGCGAGGACAAGGCGCTGTACAATACAGTCTTCAAGAAGCTTCTTGATATCGGTGATATTATCGGAGTGAAGGGATACGTCTTCACCACGCAGACGGGCGAGATATCGATTCACGTCACTTCATTGCAGGTCCTTGCTAAAGCCTTGAGACCACTTCCGGTGGTCAAGGAGACTCAGGATGAACAGGGAAATATCGTCCGTCATGATGCGTTTACAGATCCTGAACAACGGTATCGCATGCGCTATGTGGACCTGATAGTAAATCCTGAAACCCGCGACACGTTTATCAAACGGACTCAGCTCGTTAATTCGATGCGCCAGTATCTCAATGAACGCGGGTACCTCGAGGTAGAAACACCAATACTGCAACCACTGTATGGCGGGGCTGCTGCGCGGCCATTCAAAACGTTCCATAATACCCTTGAGATGACGCTCTATTTGCGTATTGCCAATGAGTTGTACCTGAAGCGTCTGATCGTCGGCGGATTCAACGGGGTTTATGAATTCTCGAAAGACTTCAGGAATGAAGGTATGTCGCGTTTTCATAATCCCGAATTTACCCAGGTTGAACTGTACGTTGCTTACAAGGACTACAACTGGATGATGGAGTTGGTGGAGGAGATGATTGAGAAGGTAGCGATTGACCTGCATGGCGCGACGCAGGTTCGTGTTGGTGAGAATATCATCGATTTTAAACGCCCGTGGAAGCGCTTTACCATGTACGAAGCAATCCAGCATTTTACGGGGATCGATATTTCAGAAATGGACGAAGTTGCCTTGCGCGACACGTGCAACAAGCTTAATGTCCCCATGGACGAGACAATGGGAAAAGGCAAGTTGATCGACCAGATTTTTGGCGAAAAGTGCGAGCCGAATCTTATTCAGCCGACCTTCATCATTGACTATCCGATAGAGATGTCGCCGCTCGCCAAAAAGCATCGGACAAAAGAAGGACTGGTGGAACGTTTTGAAGCGATTTGTAACCGCAAGGAAATTGCAAATGCATTTTCTGAACTGAACGACCCCATCGACCAAAGGGAGCGTTTTGAGCAGCAGCTCGAACTTGGAAAACGCGGTGACGAGGAGGCAATGACGCTTGACGAAGACTTTTTGCGCGCACTTGAGTTCGGAATGCCGCCCACGGCGGGTTTGGGAATTGGTATTGACCGATTGTCAATGATCATGACTAACAGCAACTCAATTCAGGATGTGCTCTTCTTCCCGCAAATGAAACCCGAAAAGCCCGCTGCTGGTTTTAATCCGGCCGAATTTGAGGCAGCCGGGGTTCGAAGCGATTTGATTCCCGTTCTTGAGAAGCTTGGCATTCAGTCGGTTAACCAAATGAAAGGTATCAAGGCTGCTAAATTGTTCAACGATGTCTGCGGAACACGGAAGAAGATGAAGCTTGAAAACGTGAAAAATCCGACGATGGAAGAAGTTGAGGGCTGGTTAAAATAAATTCACAGGCGGCTTAATACCTCGCTGCCAGTTGTGAAATTTGATGAAACGTTTTTACCTTTGTCGCCCTTAATGCCTCACAGGTCATTAAAAGCCCAG
>JAEZDW010000494.1 GCA_023417955.1 Bacteroidota bacterium | reverse complement strand
GGATGAGCCTTATTCCAAACGAATGGATTGCAGAAGCATCACCGATCATTGCCACGTACGGGCTGGGGCTCCAGGGTTGGGATGCATCATTCGCATTTGCTGTCAATGACGACAACTTCACAACGACACTCCAGCGTGGGCATGGCATTTACAACGTCACCTCTCCGACACAACTGGCGCTGTACCCGGCGCTTGCTGCAATGATTTACAGAGGTGACGTAAAGGAAGGCAAGCCCTTTCTTAACCGCAACGTCAACATCGATGATCTTCGGAAAGGTAAACTCGGCTTTATGGAAAAGACATCACAACAGTACGATGTCAAAGCTTTTGCGTCGGTTGTTCCATCTGCGGCGCTTGCCATCGGTCCGGTAACCGTATCGTTTGACGACCCCCGGTCTATGGTCGTACCTCAGTTGACTGATTTTATCGATTCCACTTCGCAAACTATCACTTCGAACACCGGCCAACTCAAATGGCGGTTTGGCGAGAGTCCCTTTTTTACGGTAAACACCTCAGGAACACAGGGTGCGGTTGGATTTTTCAAAGGTGAAACAATTTCTTTGAAAGATATCACGATAACGACAAATAATGAATTTGCTGTCGTACTTGTCACCAGCCTGGACCGCGTTAAAGGCATCGCTGATTCGGAAAAGATATTAATCACCACAATGGCGAGGGCCCGCAATACCGGAATGCAGTACAGTGAAGACAAAACGCGGTTACTGGATACAGGTGATGCTCCGATTCTTCTCGAACCAGTAGATATAACGTTGGTTATGCCTGTTAAAAAGCGTTTTAAGATTCACATCCTCGACCACACCGGACACAAGACCGGCAAGGAACTTAAAGTTAAAAAAGGGAAAGTACGATTAAACGGCGCCGAAACCCGAGCTATCTACTACCTCATCGAAGCTGCCTCATGATCATTCTACTTTGTGGAGTATTCAAAAGTGTGTGACCCGGATCCAACTTCAAAATACACACGATTACCGTACTGTCGTGGGTTCTTTAACTCCGGCCCACCTTTCGCGGGTTTGCCCGCCGTAATGGTTTGAAGATTTGCTTCAGGCAGCCATACCTCAGCTGTCGTGTTCGGAGGCACGTCAAAGCTTACCGTCATCTGGTTTCCTTGTCTTTGCCAGGAGGATTTGATAATTCCGTACACCGACTCATACGAAGCACGCGCGAACGATAAGTTTTCGTGTGGTTGCGGTTGAATGATTACCTTCTTATAACCCGGAGCACCAATTTCGATTCCTCCGATAATCCGATACATCCAATCACCAATCGCACCATATGCATAGTGATTAAAAGAATTCATCCCTACAGTCTGGAATGTGCTGTCGGGTTTTTGCCCGTCCCAGCGCTCCCAGATTGTCGTCGCTCCTTGTGTCACAGGATATAACCACGAAGGGTAACTCTTTTGAAACAGCAGCGTATAGGCGATGTCGTTGTGGCCATATCTTGTTAGCACGTGACATAGGTACGGCGTTCCGAGGAAACCTGTAGTAAGGTGATTTCCATAACTCTTAATATTGTCCACAAGGCGTTGAGCGGCCTGTTTGCGAAGTTCCTCCGGCAACATATCAAACTCGAGTGCAAGCACGTATGCAGTCTGCGTTCCGGAAACAAGGCGTCCACTCGGGGTGAGATACTCACGAACATAGGCATCCTTTACCTTTTTCAAGAGCTCGCTATATTCTTTTTCGTCCGCTTCCTTTCCAAGTACTTCAGCGGCGTTGATGAGCAATTGCGTGGAATGCGCAAAGAAACACTGCGCGATCATGTACTTATCCGTAACAGCAGCTCTGCCGTCATTGTCGTCAGAGGGCCGGTAAAACAACCAATCACCGAAATGAAAGCCGGTATTCCAGAGATGGTCCTGACTTTTCGATTTCATAAAACCAACCCAGGCCTTCATGCTTTCGTACTGCTGTTCAAGAATTCGTTTGTCGCCATACACGAGATACATGTTCCAGGGAATGATTGTCGCGGCATCAGCCCAGCCAGCGGAGCCTCCTGCATTGTTCAGCGCGTCCGGCACCACAAAAGTCACCGAACCATCCGGCCCCTGGTCAGCAGCCACGTCTTTCAGCCATTTTGTGAAGAATGCCGCAACGTCCATGTTATATGCAGCAGTCCTTGAAAATGCCTGCGCATCACCGGTCCAGCCAAGTCGTTCATCACGCTGCGGACAATCCGTGGGCACATCAAGGAAATTTCCTTTCTGACCCCACACAATGTTTCGTTGCAATTGGTTCAACAGAGTATCAGAGCATTCAAAGCTTCCGGTGGATTTCAAATCAGAATGAATTACTACTCCGGTAACGTTATCCGGTTTGAGTTCGCCGGGAAACCCATCCACCGAAATGTATCGGAAACCAAAGAAAGTAAATCTCGGTTCATACGTCTCCTCTCCTTCTCCGCGCAAGATGTACGTCATCGTTGCTTTCGCCGTGCGCAAATTTGCTGTGTAAAACTCTCCTTCCTTGTCGAGAACTTCAGCATGACGAACAGTCACCTTGGTTCCGGCAGGACCACTCACCTTGAGTCGAACCCAGCCAACCATGTTCTGACCGAAGTCGACCACAAGTGTACCTTTAGGTGTCCTGAAAATCCTTTTTGGTTTCAGCTCCTGAATTCTTTTTACGGGAACCGTTTCCATCGCCACCAGTTTTTCACTGCCATTGGGTGTGAGATTTACAGGTTTCCACGATGAGTCATCAAAGGCAGCTGTACTCCATCCCGGAATTTCTTTTCGCGCGTCATAGGTTTCGCCGTCATAGATGCTGTTCATTACAATCGGTCCATCCGCCGAACTCTTCCAGGCATCGTCTGACACAATAACACCTTTATCGCCGTCTTTGTATTCGATAAGCACCTGACAAAGCAGGCCAAGTTTTTTACCCCACACACCCCAATTCGTTTCCCAGCCAAGTCTGCCGCGGTACCATCCATCGCCAAGGATTGCGCCAACGACATTGTCTCCCTGCTTGAGCAGCTCAGTAACATCGTATACCTGATACTGAAGTCGTTTGTTATAAGATGTCCATCCCGGAGTGAATAACTGATCACCTACACGCTGCCCATTCACATAAAATTCATAAAGACCGTGCGCAGTCACATACGCACGAGCCCTTTCAACTTCTTTCGGGAGGTTCACTTTTCTTCGAAGTAACATCGCCGGGATGTTGAGTACCGTATCCTGCACAGGTTCGATCCACCGGCCGGTCCAGTCGTTCTCGTTAAACAGCCCCATTTCCCAGAACGCAGCTTCAGACCACGCGGATTCGTTCTTTTTATTGTCCCACACTTTCACCTGCCAGAAATAGCGTGCACCTGATTGAAGTGCAGGCCCTTTGTACGACACCAAAACAGAAGAATCAGAATCAACTTTACCGCTATCCCAAATTATATCGCCCTTGCGGAATGAAGGCGTTTTGCCCACGCGTATCCGGTAGGCAGTCTGCATAACATCCGTGCCTTCACTTCTCAGTTTCCAGCTCAAACGCGGTTTATTGGTATGAAGGCCAACCGGATTGATTTTATGTTCGCATGCCGGCGAATATACCTTCAACTTTTGAGCACTAACTGGAACCGTAAGCGCAAGCAGCGCGAGAACAAAGAATGACTTCATAAGAACAAATCTATTGTTTCAAAGTAGCGAGATACGCAACGAGGTCTATAAGGTCCTGCTTATCCATTGCCGGAGCGAGTTCGGGCATCATTGACTGCGCAGAACTTTCGCGTGCCTTTATCCCGGACGTTGCATATTTACCTACGACACCCCCGGGTTGGTTCAGTGTAATTTCATTGTCAGTTTCACTGGCCACAATTCCCATAATCTGCGATCCGTCTGTTAATGTGAGCAGTGTACTTTCGTACCCGTTGCTCACACCTTCATTCGGGAAGATGATCGACCTGAACAAACCGTCACGCGACATCTTGCTTCCAATTTGTGTGAGATCAGGCCCAAACCGGCTTCCTTCAGAGCCGATTTGATGACAGGTTTGACAATACTGAACGAATATGTTCTGCCCGCGCTCCGGATTTCCGGAGGTGGCAACCAGTTCTTTTATCGGAGGCAGGTTCCTGCCTTTGGCAGCTGGTAAAGGCAACAACTTCTCTGCTTCACGCCTTATTGCACTTCTGTATACGTTGAAGAGAAGGCTAGCCGCCAGCGGTTTAAGTTCGTCAGGAAATCCGGGACTTTTGACAAGCTGAAGCAATTTTTCTTCACCAGGCCAGCTTGATGCCAGCACGCGTGTTGCGGCCTGCCTCACTTCGGTCGATGCAGCACCTGTAACGCACGACGCGACCATTTCCAAAACGCTTGCATTGCCTTTACCCTCAAGACCCCTAAGAATGGCGAGCACTGCATCTTCATCCTTTCCTTTTAACTCTGCCTGCAACATGTTTTTTCCGCCGGAATTGACAAGCAGGTTTACCGCTGCGTTGGCTTCCGAAGTTCCCGGAGCATTCCTGGCAATTTCGAGAAGATCCGCATACCTGCTTTTAAGATCAAACTTGTCCACAAGATCAACGAATGCAAGTGTGCCCTTTGTTGATGACAGCGCATTTTCAAGTGCTCTCTTTACGGCAGGTGTCATGATGAGCGAAGATGCATCCATCTGGCGAAGCGTAAGCTCTGCGATTTTTGTTGAATTGTTTCCCTCGTAATCCAGTAGCGAAATCAGAATCTTGTTTTTATCTGCGTGTTTATGAAAATCAAATGCCCGAAACAGGCGGGGTAATTCTTCAGCGGAGGCCGCACGAATCACGTCAGGAAGGAGTCGCATTGCTTCCGGTGCCCGCATCCGCCAGATTATATCGCGATGAGCGCGATTTGATGGCTCAAATGCTGTGTTCTCGCGCCACGCATTGAAGAACTGTGAAGCATGCAAATCAGCTGCAATACCTAATGCTTCCAGATACCAGCGATCACGTCCGTCATACTGTTGGGCAAGCGCCGTCCACAATTCTGCTGCCGAATCTGTATTGACGTACCGCAACGCAGTTAGCAGCTCTCTTCGCACATGCACATCGTTGTCGCGCGCGAGGGGCGAAAGCACAGCAACAGGATCCGGCACCGTATATTGGACAAGCTTTACTGCCACCATTCGTATGCGCGGATCACGATCAGCAAGTGCAGTCGTCAATACATCGCGGCGAAAGCGTCCAAGGATCCACAACGCACGCGCTCTTAGCAAGGCATCGTTAGATTTCCAAACTTTCTCCAAAGCAGATTCTGATTGCGGCCACGAAGCCAAAATCCGCCACAAGGCGAAGTAACGCGTCTCCGGGTTCGAACTCCCCATTGCAGCAACGAAATCATCTGTCTTTGTCCACGCATCTGATGGTGGTGGGTACGATTTTGCATTGACAGCGACACGATATATACGACCCTGTCCGGCATCACCCGCAGCGCCGCCACCAAGAATCGGGTCATACCAGTCGGCAACGAACAACGAACCATCCGGCGCAACGCTGACGTCTACCGGACGAAACCAGGGATCATCACTTTTCAGAATGTCTTTGATCGTAGCCGTATAGCCAGCGCCATATTGTTTGGGCAGATAAGCACGCACCACGTTGTAGTATGGTTCTGCATGAACTGGAACACCATTCAAATCAGGAAGTAATTTATCGCCTTCGTAGTACACCATTCCGGCAGGAGAGCCTGCACCTGTAATCAG
>JAEZDW010000480.1 GCA_023417955.1 Bacteroidota bacterium | reverse complement strand
CCCAATCCTACGCCAATCTTATTGTCGAATGTTGCTATGTTCTTGTATCCCGCAGCATCAAGCATTTCAGCGGCATCATTTACCATGTCTTTACGCATCTTCAATTCATTCTCGCGAAGAATTGCGTCGAATGTGAGTGTCGGTAATCCGTACTTGTCTTTAAGATCGCTGTTGATTTTTACATAATTCTCGTGGTACGGTAGAATCTCTCCAAATCCGACCATGCCTACAGTCCAACCTCCGGGTTTACTCACAGCTTCCTTAAGTCCTTTTCCGATGCTGAGCTCGGCTACCATATTGGTCCATCCCTGGCGACTTGCACCGCCCTGATATCCGAAGCCTCGAAGGTAATCGCGCTTATCATCTCCGATGTTTCGGAAGCGCGGGATGTAAAATCCATTGGCACGTCTGCCGCTATAATACTTATCCTCAAAGCCATCTACCTGAGCGCTGGCTCCTGCCGAAAGATGATGGTCCATGATATTATGTCCAAGTTCACCACTGTCGTTCCCAAATCCGTTTGGAAAGCGGTTAGAAGTTGAATTCAACATGATGAAGGTTGAACCAAAGGTCGATGCGCACAGGAAAATAACACGGGCAAAGAACTCGGTTTGCTCCCCAGTCTCTGCATCGAGCACTTTCACACTTGTGGCTTTACCTTGTTTTTCGTCATATACGAGTTCGTAGACGATAGAATTGGGACGAAGCGTCATGTTCCCGGTCTTCTGTGCAGCCGGAAGAGTACCCGCATTACTGCTGAAATACCCGCCGTAAGGACATCCACGGCTGCAAAGGTTTCGGAATTGACAAGTACCTCTCAATGGGCTATGCGGTAGCGGTGCCGTGGCATTGGCTGTTCTTCCAATCGTCAGTGTGCGATTAAGTTTGGATTTTAGTTTATCTCTGAGATCAAGCTCGACACAATTCAACTCCATGGGCGGCAGAAATTTGCCGTCAGGCAGTTGAGCAATACCATCGCGAGAGCCGCTCACGCCGATAAATGTTTCGACATAATCGTACCACGGTTCGAGATCTTTATAACGGACAGGCCAGTCAACGCCGATCCCTTCACGCAAGTTTGCTTCAAAATCGAGATCACCCAGTCGGTAACTCTGACGGCCCCACATGATTGATCTACCGCCAACGTGGTAGCCGCGCATCCAGTCGAATCGGTTAACTTCAGTGTAGGGATTTTCAAGATCGTTTACAAACCAGTGCTTAGTCGCCTGAGATACCGTATATCCTGTTCGGGCCTGCTTATGTTGCTGCTTCAGATCTTCCTGTGTCGCCCTTCCTGCATATGGGAAATCCCATGGATCTTTTGTCGCCGTTGGGTAATTCGGATGCTCCACCATCCGGCCCCGCTCGAGAACAAGCGTCTTCAAACCTTTTTCGGTGAGTTCTTTTGCGGCCCACCCACCACTTATTCCCGTGCCGACCACAATAGCGTCGAATGTGTTCTTCTTTTCAGCGTCTGTGTTGAGATTCATGAATCAGATTTTCTGCTAAAAATTGAAATTTGGTTTAGAACAATTTTGCAATTTATATGAACGGGGAAATTTTGTTAAGCAATGTAAGATTATTGCAGATATTTATTTCCTGAATGGATGAGTGGCGATAAACGCTGATGATGAACTCGAAATGATCACCACTCCAATGTGTCGTAGCAACACCACCGGAGACACTTGCTACGGCTCAACGATTTCAGCCAGTACCAGCCAACGTTCCGTTTTCGCTTCGATATCGTCATTGATCGCTTCCAACTCCTGCGACCAGGCGGTCAGTTGCGTATGATCAGTGACGCCTGAATCCATCTGCTCAGTCAACTCAGTTTTTCTTTTCTCCAGCGCAACGATCTGTTCCTGGAGTTGCTCATACTCCTGCTTCTCCTTAAATGATGGCTTGCGTTTTGTTGGAGAAACCGGCTGACTTTCAATTTCTTTTTTCAATTCTTTAACTGGCGCTTCCGGATTCTCTTGTTCTGCGAGCCACGTGCGATAATCAGTGTAGTTACCGTTGAAATGCCGGATCACCCCGTCGCCTTCGAACACGAAGAGCTGATCAACCAGATGATCCATAAAATAGCGGTCGTGAGATACCAGCAACAAACACCCGGTGAATTTCTCAAGAAAGTCCTCCAGCACATTCAATGTATCGATATCAAAGTCGTTTGTCGGTTCGTCGAGGATCAGAAAATTCGGGTTGGTGACAAGCAGTTTAAGGAGTTGCAGTCGCTTCTTCTCGCCACCGCTGAGTTTCCCAACGTAGGTGTATTGTTTTTCCGGAGGAAACAGGAAATTGTCGAGAAACTTTGAGGCCGAGACTTGTGAGCCATCTGAAAGTGTAATAAACTCGGCAATCTGCTTTACTTCTTCAATAACGCGATTGTCATCGTTCAGACTGATCGCCTCTTGTGTAAAGTAGCCAAATTTCGTTGTCACTCCGGGTGTGATCTCCCCTGAATCGGGGACCAGTTTATCCGTGAGCATGTCCAGAAACGTGGACTTGCCGGCGCCATTTTTTCCGACAACACCGATACGGTCGCGCTTCTTGAATATGTACGAGAAATCCTTTACGATTTGCAAAGATCCAAAGCTCTTATTAAGGTTGTCTACCTCGAGTATCTTTCCACCCTGGCGCGCTTCCTTTATATCTAGTTCAAGCCGGTCTTTACGCAAATCCTGAGAAGCTTTTTCCTGCAGATCATGAAAAGCTTCGATACGATACTTTGCTTTCGTTCCGCGGGCTTTTGGCTGGCGTCGCATCCATTCAAGCTCCTTCCTTAGGAGATTACGCGCCTTCGATACTTCAGCTTTCAGAATACTCTCACGCTGTTCTTTCTTTTCAAGGAAGTATGCATAGTTGCCTTTGTAGCGAAAGAGCTGGCCGCGATCCAGTTCAATGATTTCAGTAGCAACAGCATCGAGGAAGTAACGATCGTGCGTTACCATGATGAGCGTAATCGTTGTCCCCTGAAGGTAATTCTCCAACCATTCGATAGCTGACAAATCGAGATGGTTGGTCGGCTCGTCCATAATGATCAGATCTGGTTCAAGCAGCAACAGTTGCGCGAGAAAAATCCGCTTCTTCTGCCCTCCTGAAAGTTCGCCGAACTTTTTATCAAGGTCCGGGACACCAAGACGCTCGATGATTTCATGCACTTTGGCTTCGTAGTCCCACGCGTTTAACTCTTCCATCTGCTCGAGAACGCATTGCATACGATCGGGATCAGCATCCGGATGTGCGATGCAATATTCATACTCCTTCACAACGCGCGCGATATCGTTGGAGTCACTGAAGAGAATCTCCTTCACTGCTGTTTCCGGTGCAACGGTTGGTTGTTGCGTCAGGTAGCCAATGCGTGTTCCCTGCCGCACACTCACCTTACCAAGATCGGGTTCAATCTCGCCCGTGAGTATTCTGAGCAATGTGGTCTTCCCTGCGCCGTTGTTGCCAACCAGGGCAAATTTCTCACCCTGCGAAATGCCGAGTGTAATGTCCTTAAACAACCACTTGTCGTGATACGATTTGGCTACCGATTCTGCTGAAAGTAAGTTCAAACGATTCTGAATTAAGGCGGCAAAAATAAGATAAATTCCGGATGCATAACACGCCGGTGCTCAGGTCGTCATTTCAGAAAAGGAATCCCAGGCGAATATAGCCCAGTGTTCCTTCTTCAGAGTGGCCTGCTTCCACCGACAATACAGCAAGATTAAAAGGCGTAAACCAGATGCCGCCACCCCATCCCTTGTGCCATTTATCGGAGATTCCCCCTGCCGAAGGATCGATCCCGATTTCATCTTCGTACCATACGCGACCGATGTCGTGAAATCCAAGTATGCCCACCGAGGCCGGGAACAGGTACGTCCGGACTGAAAACAGTTTGGCGCGAACCTCAAGATTGGTATACATCTTCCGGTCGCCGTAAAATCGTGTCTTTCTGAAACCGCGTAAGTCTGTCCGTCCGCTGAGTACCTGAGCCTGATAGAATTCTGGTGAACCAAATGTGCGTCCGCCGCCAATACGCCCGGCAAAGACCAGATTGCCCGAGGGATGGAATGAATGGTATAATGCAACGGATGCCTCATACGCATGAAAGTCATTCGCGAGTTTATCGAGGCCTTTCATACTTCGTCCTTCCAGGGATACAAAGGCACCGCGCGAAGTGAACTTTGAATTGTTACGTTGGTCAATCTCGAAGCGCATTGCCACCCCGGCGAAGTTGTTTTTTTCTCCAAAGAGCTTGTAATCCAGACCGGAGGCATATTCTTCAAC
>JAEZDW010000389.1 GCA_023417955.1 Bacteroidota bacterium | reverse complement strand
TTTTAACAAAAAACAAAAAAATAAAAAATTGCGGCCGCACATTCAATTAACACAACACGACCCTGGGGCGCAGCCTCGACCATTATGTTGTAAGGACGGACTTCATCAGTCCGTCCGACCTGCACAGAAGAGACGAACCTCGTTCTCCAGCACTCGCAGCATCAGGAGAGGACATCCAGAGAAGCGTAGCCTCGCCCCATAACACAAAGAGGCTGCCTCCTTCAAGACAACCTCTTCATACTGTCAGATGAATCACTTACCTGCTTATCGCAAATCAATCACCTCCACGCCCGGATACTTCTTGGGATCAAAAGTGAAGTAGCTGTCCTCAATCTTAACATTGGGATTAAACTTGGCGATCGTGTACTTGTACTTGTTGCCTCCTTTATCAAACATCGTCCAGCTTTGGATGCTCTTGTCCTTCTTGCTGATCAGCATCTTGATCTTGAAGAACTGCGCGTCCTTTTTCTCGGGAACGAGGTCAATCTCCTCACATAAAACTCCGCCCTCGGTACGATCCTGCAGATAGAGGTACTTGAAATTCTTCTTATAGATCTCGTAAATCTTCGAAGGGTTGATATCTTCTGAATCGGGATCGTAGTTGTCAATGTTAACTTCCCTGGCTGCAGGCAGATAGGTCCAGATAGTCGAGCCGTTGTTAATTACTTCCTGCTCCGGCAGAGAGAGCCTGAATTTGTCTCCTTTTACGGTGATTTTTCCCTTAAACTCCTCATTTATCTTTTCAACCTCGTTAATCAGGGTATATGCGATGTTGGCTTCAAAGGCACTGATGGATTTATATTTTTGGCTCATTTCTTCCAGTGTTTGCAACGCTTTGGGGTCGTACTGCGCGAATGAGGCAATTGCCACGGTCAGGAAAAAAAGAGCTGAGAAAACAGTTTTCATTGAATTAGTTACGTTTTGGCAAATTTACGATTGGTTATGCTTTTCTTTCAGGTTGGTCAATAATTGTTCCAAACTTAGTTCGTCCTTGATCAATACTTCGCGGGCCTTGCTTCCCTCGAAGGGCCCGACGATTCCGGCAGCCTCAAGCTGATCGATAAGGCGGCCAGCCCTGTTATAGCCAAGCTTAAGTTTTCGCTGAATCAGGGAAGTACTGCCCTGTTGATGCCCTACAATCAGTCGCGCAGCATCTTCAAAAAGGGCATCTCTGTCGGATAGATCGACGTCTGCCGCTCCGCCTTCATCGTCACCTTCGTATTCCGGTAGCAAGTAAGCAGAGTCATAACCACGCTGAGAGCCAATGAATTCGCAGACTTTTTCAATTTCAGGCGTATCCACAAAAGGGCACTGGAGGCGGATAATGTCTGATCCTGATGAAAGCAGCATATCTCCCTGTCCTACAAGTTGATCTGCTCCGCCTGTATCCAAAATTGTGCGAGAATCGACCTTGGAGGTCACCCGGAATGAAAGCCGTGCCGGGAAGTTTGCCTTGATCACACCCGTGATTACGTTGACCGAAGGGCGCTGCGTTGCGACAACGAGGTGTATTCCGATCGCACGAGCCAGCTGAGCAAGGCGCGCAATGGGCGTTTCCACTTCTTTACCCGCCGTCATCATCAGGTCGGCCAGCTCATCGATAACGAGGACGATATAGGGCAGGAATCTGTGGCCTTCTTTCGGATTAAGCTTTCGTGCCACGAACTTTGCATTGTACTCTTTCAGATTTCGCGCGCCGGCATCCTTGAGGATTTCATACCGGTTCTCCATTTCAATACAAAGCGAGTTCAATGTATGAACCACCTTACGGGTATCCGTGATGATCGCTTCCTCCGCGTTCGGGAGTTTCGCCAGATAGTGCCTTTCGAGTTTGCTGTACAACGACATTTCGACCTTTTTAGGGTCGACGAGTACAAACTTTAGCTGCGACGGGTGCCGCTTGTAGATCAAGGAAGTCAGTAGCACGTTAAGACCGACTGATTTCCCCTGACCTGTTGCACCTGCAACGAGCAAGTGCGGCATCTTGGCGAGATCGATTACCAATACCTCATTCGAAATCGTCTTGCCCAACGCAACCGGAAGTTCTTTGTCGGTTTTGGCAAATGACTGTGTCGCGAACATGGAGCGTATGCTCACCATTTCCCGATTCTTGTTTGGCACTTCAATACCAATCGTACCCTTGCCGGGAATCGGAGCAATGATACGGATACCGAGGGCTGCGAGGCTCAGTGCAATGTCGTCTTCAAGGTTCTTGATTCGCGATATCTTGATCCCGGCATCGGGAACAATTTCATATAGGGTAACCGTTGGGCCGATGGTTGCCTTGATACTTTGAATGCCTATTTTGAAGTTAACGAGGGTCGCGACAATGCGGTCCTTATTCTGGTTAAGTTCTTCCTGCGTTACACCGGCTTTTCCCGTGTCGTACTCATTCAGCAACTCAAGTGGCGGAAACTTGTACGAACTCAAGTCCATCGTCGGGTCGTACAACCCATGCTCCTCTACCAGTTGCTCGGCAAGTTTTTCAACGTCAACGGGCTCTTCAACGGTGAACACAGGTTCCTTGCTTTCTGCGCTCTCCTGTTTCTTTGTTACCGGTTTTTCAACCTCAAGGCTTATCTCCATCGGATTCGCCACAGGTTCCTTCTCTGCAGGCCTGGGCTTTTCTTCTGTTTTTGGCTGAGGTATGGTTACCGGCTTTTCCTCCACTGAGCCTTCAACCTGCTGCGGCCAGTTGTCACTGTCGTCGGTATAAGTTGAAAAGAGTCCATCGTCTTTTTCGTCGGCGGCCTCGTCATCTTCCGGCATGATTGCATCGTTGCCCATCGGCTTGGGATCCTTAACCTGGAAGGCGGGAATCGTTGTGATGTTGAAAAAGAAAACGATGAAGACAAACAGCGACAAAATGAGAATGAGGAACGTTCCCCACCCGAACATGCCTTCACTGATTGTCGCCAGCGTATAGCCCAGGCCACCGCCGAGGAAACTCCATTCACTGACACCATCGTTGATCATGGTCATGTATCCCAGCAGGAGACATAGCCACAACCCGGCAAATATGCTGAACACGGTAAATGAAAATACCGGAAGCAGTTGGCGGTTGAAGACGATTCTAAATCCGATTACAAAAAGTAGCGGCGGAATGGCGAAAGCGGCCACGCCAAACCAGCGGTATATAAAATAATGCGATGTGAGCGCCCCATAAAGCCCAAGCCAGTTTTCAGTCTCCCGGCCGGATTCCAGCAACGAAGTTCCGGCCAGACCTTCCACAACGCTATGATCAGCCTTGCCTGTAAAAAGATAGGACAGCAGTGAAAGGAACAGAAATACACTAACAATCATCAGAAAGAATCCGCTCGCCAGTTTGAATCGCGGATCCTTGAGAAAGGCAAAAGTGAACTTCTTTTTAGATGACTTTCCCTTCTTCTCCTTCTCAGATTTTTTAAACGTATTCGATTTATAGGTATTCTGTGCCATCTGATCTGCAAAACTAAAGAAAAATGCGAGAAAGAACCGGAACGGAGCGCATTGTTGCCGGAACCACCCGAATTTTCTAAAAAAAATTTCACTGTGTCGACGAGCCTTCCGAACATGCCCGATCCGACCTCGCTGCCAGCTCGCAGGCAGGAATTTCACGTTGCGCTGACTGATGCCATGCGCAGACAAACCTCATTAATACGAAAGTTTCGCGTTCAGGTTTCAGCGCCCAGATCATGCCGGTGAACACGATAACCTTCCGGCTAAACGTCCGTTACAGTCGCTCAGTATGTCTGAATTTTCTGGCATTAGTCGCATCATGACGGTACCCAACAGCAAGATGAATCTCGTTTCTCCAAGGCCTCCAAAATCATTTGCTTCATTTCTGATCCTGATATTCGTCGCCATCACTGCCCTTGCCCAGGCACAATCCAGTGTCCATCGCAAAGAAGCCTGGATGGCGCAATATGCTGTTGACAGGATATTCCATCAGTCAGGATACACCATCATTACCGGTGAATCGCTTGGCTACCTGAGTCAGTTTTCAGGAAGCGGTGCTCCGGTCCATGCCACAACAGGTTTGATGGATCGGCAGTGGCCCGCTATCGATGGTATCGTATACTGTGCTGCATCTGACGGCACCGGTGGATGGTACATCGGCGGCACGTTCGGGCGTGTCGATACCGTTAAGGTTAAGAATGTAGTTCACATTAACGGAGACGGTTCCGTAGACCGGTCTGGAAGCCATCAGTATCCGGATCGGTACGCGCCATTGCTTATCACGGTCAGGCAATTTACCTCGGAGGCTTTTTTAACGCGGTTAATGGTTCGGCGCGAAATAATGCCGCCGCTGTCAATAGTGCTGCGACGCTTCTGCCCTGGAACCCCGACCTCGATGGCAGCGTTTACGCATTCGCCATCGACGACAACATCATCTATGCAGGCGGATCATTCGACCACACCGGAACTTTGGTGAGAACAAACGTCGCTGCATTCGATCTTACCAACGGTACGCCTATGGCATGGGCTCCGGTGGTCAGTCACGCCGTATCCGACATTGCCGTTCACAAACCGTCGAATACAGTTTTCATTGCGGGTGACTTTACTGGCGCGGGAGGCATGCCGCGAAGTAAGATTGCGCGGCTGCATGCAGGCACTGCCGACGGAGCTGCAACCCCCTGGGTGGCCGACGTAAACATCGATGGGTTTGTGAACTCATTGTACCTAAAAGATGGCGAACTCATCGCCGCTGGTAATTTCTCATCGGTTAATGGCGTTCCTGCAAACGCAGTCGTGAAACTCGATGTAAATCAGAATACAAATAATGTATTCGCCTGGAATCCCCAGATTGCAAACGGCTACGTCGGATCGATCGATGTAAACGGAAACACACTCTATCTTGCAGGAAACTTTAACACAATCGGTGGTGCTGCGCGCGACGGACTTGCAGCCGTCGATCTGGTAACAGCCGAACTGCAACCATGGAATCCCGCTCCGAACGACGCCGTCAACCTTGTCGTGTGTGATGCGGATAACGTCTTTGTCGGCGGTGACTTCAACGGACTCAATACCCTACTCAGAACCAACATCGCGATCTTCAAAGAAGGAGCCGATGAACCGTTGGACCTAAACATCGACCTTAACGGTGGGAAGTTGTTTACAGTAGCCGTTGCAGGAGAGATAATGTACATCGGTGGTGAATTTTCAAGCGTCAACGGAGTAGCGCGGCGCAATCTCGCAGCAGTAAATCTTGAATCAGGCACCGTGCTTGACTGGGCACCGGAAGTGTCGGGCACTGCACTGGCAGATATCTCCTCTGTGTATACGATGGCGCTGCACGGAAACCTCTTGTACATTGGCGGCCAGTTTACAACAATAAAAATCGCGGGTGTTGGTTTCGAACGAAACGGACTCGCCGCTCTTGATATTACAACAGGGGCACCCACAGCATTCAACCCGACAGTAGGTGATGGAACGAGCTTATCGCACCGGGTTCATTCACTGGCGATAGCTGGTAACAAAGTTTACTTTGGCGGAATCTTCACTGAAGTCAACGGCGAAACACGAACCGGTGCTGCCGCTGTTGACAAGGCAACAGGTACACTGCTTCCCTGGGTGCCTCAGATCGTAAACGGAACAATCAACAAACTTTCAGTCACAGGGTCACGCGTTTTCGTTAATGGTTCTTTCAATGGTGCAGTGGGTGGTGTGCAACGTCATGCCGGTATCGCCGCACTTGACGGAGAAAGTGGCGAGACCCTGGAATGGAATCCGGATATTCTTGGAACGGTTTATGATTTCGTGCTAACAACGGATGAAATATTCGTTGCCGGAGATTTCAGTTTAATCGGAACGGAAGCCAGAAACTTCATTGCTTCATTTCGTCTGGAAGACGGATCATTGACAAGCTGGAATCCCGATGTCAGAAGGGCCGGTGAAGCAATTCCGCATATAAGCGCACTGGCAATATCACCGGGGCGACTACACGCAGGCGGGTGGTTCGAATACCTCGGTGATTACAACCGATATGGCTATGCGCAATATGATCTTTGTGGTTCTGCTGCAGCTATCACTGCACAGGGAATGCTTCTCTCCGCTACCACGGGAGACAGCTACCAATGGTACCTTAACGACACAGCGATTGAAGGCGCAACTAACCAGGCACTTGAGATTAGTCCGATTGAATTTGGCAGGTACAGTGTGGAAGTCACAACAGGTGGATGTGCAAACCGGTCAAATGAATACATTTACCTCGTTACCGGAAGCGAACAACAAGGTGAAACTACGATTGCCGTATTCCCAAACCCCATCACAGAGTATGTACTGGTTCGTGTATCTGAACCTTCAAGACTCGAGTTACTTGATACCACCGGTCACGCCGTTATGATGACTTCGCTTGCCGCGGGGAGGGATGCTAACCGGGTAAACACTGCAAACCTAGGTAACGGTACCTACATACTACGGGTAACGTCCGCGGGAGGCTCCTCAGTTTTCAGAATAATCAAACACAATTAACATCATGTGGCGCGCCTTACATATTCGCCTTTTCCCGGCTGTGATTCTCATATGCGGATTGTTAAATTCATGTACCGATACGCCTGAAGATTGTCCATCGCCATTGTGCATTATCTCCGGAGGATGGCGGCTCACCGAAATTCAACTCGATGGGGAAACCTATTCCGGATCCCTGGAACATTTCGAGTTAATACTTTACGCGCCATCGCAGGATAACGAATCAACATCAACTTTCAACAGGACAGGAATCACGGGAATACACGACTCAGGAAACTGGTCAGTTGAAAATATCAATCCCGGAAGCTCTTCTTTCAACGGTGGTATACTCCGGCTTGTACCCAATGGTGACCCCGACCTGCGTGAGGACTGGAAAATTGAAATGCTTACGCCGCGGCTGCTTATACTCGTTCTTGAACGCGACGTAACTGCTAAAGAAGGTCCGGCATTAATCCGCTTTGTGCTCGAACCATTTTAATCAAATCGAAAGATGAAAATAAGGGCTATTATAGTAATCGCATTGTTTTTTCCAACAATAGGTTTCGGGCAAATCTGGCACGCCGGAATAAAAGCAGGTGTTGCCTTGTCGAACTTCAGGAATCCGACGTCGTGGACAGAAGGTATTCATACCGGATATTCATTCGGTGCAACAGCCTACAAACAAATTCGCAGCAATTTCGGCCTGGGATTTGAATTTCAGTATCAACAAAAGGGATACAATCACGTACTGTGTGAAACAATAACGGACAAGCTACATGCGGAATATCTGGAAGTACCCATAATGGCGGACTACGTCTTTTTGATTCCGGGGGTAAAGAATCTTAAGGGCCACGTAAATGCAGGTGGATATGCGGCTTACTGGCTTAAGGGGCGTTACGAAATGACCGGTTTTGGAGAAACGGAAGAGTCGTTTGACTTTGAGCGCAGTTCAGCTCGGCGTTTTGACTTCGGGCCGGTTGCGGGTGGTCGACTGGAATGGGTTCGCAACCACGGTTCCTTCTCACTTGATTTTCGTTATGCGTATGGCGTATCCGATATGATCAAAAATAAAAGTGATGATACTTCACGAAATACAAATCGAACCTTCATAGTTGGCCTCAGTTATATGAGGATTCTCAACTTTCTATAATACGCGTCGGAAACTCAGAGAAATTTTCTACGGCATTTTTTCCCGGCGCGCTCGAGTATTTTTTTGTTGATTGAGCTGATCAGTGACGGACCTTCATATACGAAGCCAGTATAGACCTGAACGAGATCTGCACCGGCGTCGAGTTTTTCAACCGCGTCGTCTGCACTCATGATACCTCCTGCGGCAATGATCGGAAATTCAGCACCAAGTTGTTGACGCAGATAACGTACAACATCAGTTGCCCTGGAACGCAGTGGCTTTCCGCTGAGACCACCCTGACCAATTTCTTTAAGTCGTTCCTGCGACGTCTTAAGATGATCGCGCGATATCGTTGTATTCGTGGCAATGACACCATCTGTTTTTGTTTCCTTAAGAATCTGAACAATATCACTGAGTTGACTTTCACTGAGATCGGGAGCGATTTTCAGAAGAACCGGTTTGTATGGGTTTCTGCCGCGACTTAATGCGAGTACATGTTCGAGAAGTTTCCGCAGGGGCCCCTTGTCCTGGAGTTCGCGCAGGTTTGGCGTATTTGGTGAGCTTACGTTGAGCACGAAATAGTCGACGTAAGGATGCAGTGCTTCAAAGCAAGTTGCGTAGTCATCGAGCGCGTTCTCATTCGGCGTGGTTTTGTTCTTGCCGATGTTGCCACCCACGATCACATCTGAATTTCTTTTTTTCAATCGTGTAACTGCCGCCTGCACTCCTTCGTTATTAAAGCCCATGCGGTTGATCAGGGCATTGTCTTCAGGAAGTCGGAACAGCCTTGGCTTGTCGTTACCGGGCTGCGGGCGAGGGGTAAGTGTTCCAATTTCAATGAAGCCGAATCCAAACGCTGCGAGCTCATCAATAAGGCGCGCATCTTTGTCGAAGCCCGCTGCAAGGCCAACGGGGTTTCTGAACGTCACACCAAACAGTTTGCGTTCCAAAAGCGGGCTTTTGACTTCAAAAATGCTTTTGACGATGGCCTTAAAACCGGGGAAGTATCCCTTTAATCTAAGCAGACCGAAAACGGCGTGATGTATTTTTTCCGGGTCAACAGCAAAGAGCAGCGGACGAATGATAGACTTGTACATGAAACGCAAAGATAGCAGTCGTTCTATAATATGCCGACACATATTTTTTAACTGCATTCATACTTGAATAACGTTCTTTATTTTAATTTTACGGCACATAAACACTTAAACAAATCAGAATGAAAAAGGTATTAACAGTCTTATGTTTCAGCGTGATCCTTTTCGCAGCGGAAAACGTTTCAGCCCAGGCTGACATCGATAAGGGCAATGTCCTGCTGAATGGTGGCTTCGGATTCGGATACTATTATGCCGGAGGTGTTCCGATCCTGTTTTCGGCAGATTTCGCGATCAATGATGCAATCACAATCGGACCGTACCTTGGATTCACCAGTTGGAGAAGAAATTACTTTGGATATCGCTGGTCTTATACCTTTATCGACTTCGGTGCCCGCGGCGCATACCATTTCTCCAAACATATTGATAACCTCACTCCGAAGCTTGACCTCTATGGAGGTGTGATGCTCGGATACAGAGTCGCTTCTTATAGCTATTCAGGTGCTCTGGATCTTGATAACGATTATCCTTCTTCAGTCACTGCAGGTCTTTTCGGTGGTGCCCGCTATTACTTCACAGACCGTTTCGCTGCATACGGCGAACTCGGATATGGTGTAGCGCCTCTTATGCTCGGCGTTACATTCAAACTGTGATACGCGGTAAAATATTCTTAATAATGTAGAGATAAGTGCCTGGAAACGGGCACTTATTTTTTTGCCCTGGGAAACTTGCGAAGGCCTCTCGCCACAGCAGCTTGTAACGCTTGATTAAGATCGAATGATCTGAAGTTGATTGACGTAGTTGAGCGCCACAACGTCTTGCCTGTACTTCGTTCCACCACTTCAATTGCAAGTGACCCTGATCGTATCTCCTGCGTCCAGGTATCATTCCGGTTAAGGTCGGCCCCCGAACTTGCGGGAGTTTGCCCTAACGGGCCAAGTTGTTGTTGTTCTAATCGCTCAACGATTTCCGCGACGAATGTAATCGCCAGGTCGGCAGACGCGCTGTCCTCCGTATGCCGATAACCTTTGTCAACAAGCGTTCCTATCAATCCTTTGCGAACGCTTTCCTTCAATTGCTCACGCGAAACCTCCTTATTCATAACCAGCACAATCTCTCCCGGCATCGTATAAAAACTGCCATAGCGGGAAAAATCGGCGTCCTTGCTTGCATGAATTTCCACCTTTTGACCGAAAGCCCAGGAAAAGGCAAAAAGACTGAGGACAATGGAAAATAAAGGTTTTAACATGACCGTCTTTGATTGACTTGTTGGTTAAAAACCAATGCCAATCTAACCAATTAATTGTTAATCAACTCTTTATTTGGGGTATTGTTCGGAATCAACTCTTCACCTAAATTAGTCGTGCATTACGCGTTACCCCTTATGCCCCGTCACATCTTAAAAACTTTGGTGCTATGCGCAGCAACGCTGACCGCAGCCGCCCAACAATCTATCAAAACCGATTCTGATTCTACCGCAACAGCCAGTACAGACACCGTTCTGTACCCCTGGCAACATCCGGTGGCGTCGAATTCTTTGGGTTACCAGGTCACTCAGATTTCTGACGACTGGACCCGTCACATCTATTCAGGAGCAAGTGCTTTCAACATGCTTCGGGGAAGGACACCCGGACTTTCGATTTCACCTGCAACCCCCGGTGCAACGGGAGGTATACGCGGATCGAATACGATGTGGGTGATCGACGGTATTCCGATGAACTCGGATATTTCAGCGGCTTATAATCTGAACAGCTTCGATTTCGCAACAGTAACCGCTGCCGGTGCTGCAACCACAGCAATGCAATTTGGTGCGCCCGCAGGTGAAGGCGTCGTCGCGTTTCGAAGCCGGACCGGCGAAGGATATGACAAGTCCATGTTTGAGCTCAGCTCGGTTACCTCACTCATACCCGGTACCAACGGTGCTCTGCCCGGTGAAGACCGCTGGCAGTTTACAAACGCTATTGCCTACATGAAAGACTTTGGACCCGTTGATACGCGCATCAGCTACCGGTTCTACACTTTTCCTTTTGCCGACAACGACGATGGTCATATTCGCAATCAGAGTATTCGCGCCAATACCGGTGTAGATATCGCCAGGAATCTTACGGCGAGGCTGATTCTTGACTACGGGACGAATAACGGTCTGCAAAACTTTCCCGCCAATGACTTTTATCCTGCTTTTAACCGGAGATCAAAACAACTGATAGCGCAGGGTAATGTTATTCTTCAATACGAACCTCTCCGGGGCCTCAAACTTACAACGCAACACGCCTTAACTGACCTGGAGCTCGACGTGACCCGATCCAGTCCCGCCATCAAAGAAAAAGAACAACAAGACAGAAGGTCTCACAACTTTGTTGCTGCATACGAACGAAATGTAATGCCTGAGCTGACTCTGGGGGCATTCGCCGGAATTGAGGGCGAATACGCGTCGTTTGACAGGAGAAGGAAATCGGAAACTACTCATGAGGGCCAGTGGTCCAACTACAAAAATCAGGCACTGTTCGCAGGACTGACCTCGAGACTCCGTGACTTCCTGTCACTTGATTTAACCTATCGCGAGGACGGGCCTTCAAGTTTTCCGGGAGAAAATAAATTCAAATCATGGTCGGCGAGTACCAGCTTTGTATTCAGCAATGCTTTTTCGTGGACATCAGACAATTTCAACAGCGCGCGCATAAGAATGTCTTATGCTGATCAGGATTTTGGAACTTCCTATCAGCTGCCTTTTGTCACGGATAACCAAACAGGCATATATACACCCCTGCTATCGCCTTCAAAGAATTTCGAAATTGGCATGGACTACAGACTGTTTAAAAACCGCGTTAGCTTCTCCGCAACGTATTTCCATGATCATGATACCAGACAATTAATTCCGGCGTCATTGCCATGGGGCCCGGCATTCACAATCATCCAAACCAAAGGTCGTGGTTGGGAAAGCCTGCTGTCGGTAAATACCATCAGCAACGCCGACGTAAAAATGACATCGGCATTATCGTGGTGGGCAGTGAAGTCAATGGTCTTTGGTGTTAGCGATAATACTAATGCTGATGACGGGCGTGATTTTCCAGGTGGCCCATACCCGACCTGGTCAGGCGCTGTGCACAATACGATTACAATAAAAGATTTTCTGTTTATTAACCTGCTGATTGACGTGAATAAGACGGAATACTTCGGATTGATTTCGAGCAGTCCACCTGAATATGGCATACGCAAATCATCGTCAGCGAGGGTCAACGATCTTTCCGTTGGCGTGCTGCTTGATGAACAGAAACTCGTTAACCTTCCTGTTCGCGCACTAAGGGTGTCGTTATCTGGGCGAAACCTTATCACGCTCCACGAAAAGGAACCGGCAACCAATGACGTAATTAATCCGTTCTCGTCCTTCAAGAGTGTAAGCCTCGCACTGACCGCATCCTTCTGAGGTTAACCTTGCTATTTTCGGGGATGAAACTCCTGCACAACCTGCCGCAGGTAATCGCGGTCGAGATGCGTATAGATCTCCGTTGTGGTAATCGATTCGTGTCCCAGCATTTCCTGCACCGCACGCAGGTCTGCTCCGCCTTCAATCAGATGCGTTGCAAATGAGTGCCGGAATGTGTGTGGACTGATGTTCTTTTTCAAACCCGTCTCCAGCGCAAGGTTCTTGATTATCGTAAACACCATGACACGCGTGAGCTTACGCCCGAGTCGGTTCAAAAAAGCGTACTGCTCGTGCCCCTTACGTGCAGCAGCATGAGGTGGCCGGCCGCGAACCTGATCAATATAAATCTTCAGATAACGCGATGCATCCTTGCCAAAGGGAACAAGTCGCTCCTTGTTGCCCTTCCCTGTTATCCGTAGAAATGAAATATCGAAATGTATATTGTTAAGTTTCAACTCTACCAGTTCAGTCACACGAAGGCCTGACGAATAGAGCAGCTCCAGCATTGCACGATTACGCGCGCCCTCCGGTGTAGAAAGGTCAATAGCTTCGAGCAACATTTCAATCTCATGAAAACTTAATGTATCAGGAAGCTTCCTTCCCAGACGCGGACCTTCCAGCAGCTCAGTAGGATCTTTATCGATTAGTTCATCAAAGACGAGGTACTTGTAAAATGCGCGGATACCTGAAAGGATGCGTGCCTGACTGTATTCGCTCATACCCAGGTCGTTGATGGACTCCAGAAACTGGCGCAGTTGTTTTGTGTCTACCTTAAGCGGGGATGTGTCCCTGAATCGAACTTCCATGAAACGCGCAAGCAGGTTAACGTCGCGCAGGTAGGCCTCAATAGAGTTTGCCGAGAGCGAACGCTCCAGCTTCAGGTAATGCTGAAAATGGCGAATATGCAATTCCCACATACCCAAAGGTAGCAATTCAGGTTTGTTCAACGGCTGCCCTATCTCCCATTCGTTTCCGATACTCGATCAGAGGCAGCGATGGCCGGTCGCGCGTTGCGTGGGCAAATG
>JAEZDW010000114.1 GCA_023417955.1 Bacteroidota bacterium | reverse complement strand
TCTTCGAAAATATTTTCTCCCTGATTGCCTCGCTTTCCTACTTTAAAGGCCATATCGAGGCTTGAGCGGTTTGCTGGTATAGAGAAGCCAAAATTAATGCCAAAATCGTTTACTTGGTTGCCATTTACTATAAATGGGTATTTTTCGTAGTTAATCCCCAATCGGTAGGTCATTCGTTTCAACAAATTGTCGGAATAAAGATCCGGGGTAAATTCGCCGCCAAGTGCCCCGCGCCAGCTCTCACCCAGACCTTCATCGTCCTGAATAACGCTCTCAAAGGTGCTCCAGTCCTGATAATTGAATTCTGTTCCTAATAACCATCGATTGATACGATAGTACGAGACACCAACAGTGAGTGAACCCGGAATGCGCATCGATCCGCCGCGGGTAAATAGTGTGTCACCTTCGATGGGTAGAGGTCTGCCAGGTGTGAATCGCAAAACTTCCGCTCTGCGGGAAGCACTTAAGCGCGCAACCGGACTATAGGTTGCGCCTACCTGATATCCATAATTCTTGCGTAGCGTATCGCCATATGAGATTCCAAAGGTGAACTTGAAATCTTTGACAGATGTCTTCTCTTTAACCTCTGTAAAAAAATTGGGAGAGTTGGGATCTCTGTTAATGAATTGATTCTGAAACGATGTCTCCAGTGGTCCGAATATATATGCAGCCTTAACTCCAATGGAAAGATTTTTCGCAATCGTAAAGCCATTTGACCAGTAAAACTGATTCAGACCACCGCTACCCGATTCGATTATTGCCACCGTGTCTTTGAGGGCCCCTGTGTCGTCAATTGCGCGTTCTGTGTACGTGAGATTGTAATTAACTGTGCTATAAGGCATGAGACCCAGTGCCGTCGACCACCGCGTACGATAGGGGTTTTTCGCAATCGGCTTGATGGGGAAAGCAGTGGCCAGATAATTCAAATTTCCTCCAAATCCCTTTTCGCTTGCGTCGGCCGAGGCTACCTTCTTGGATTCCCCGACCAAACCTGCCTGAAAGACGGTGTTGAGGTTATACACCAAAAGTGCGGGGTTTTGGTTGTTGATGAACCAATATTGCGGTTGGCTGACACCCATTCCGCCCATTCCCTGGTTCTGGATCAGGTAATCGCCGTAAATGTCGCCAATTCCATAGGTACTGAACGGAGATCGAACTGCCTGACCGAACAGGGGCGCCGCGAACGTCAAGAGAATTGCAAAAACTGTGACTAACTTCTTAGAGATTGGCATTATGTGATAAAATACGGTTAAGGCCCACGAGCACCAGTTCAGGGCTCGCAAATATGGAGGCTTTCAGCTTGTTTTCAAAAAAGGCGGCGTCTCCGCCGGTCAAAATGACATGTAAATCAGGATATTTATCGCGGTAACGTTCAATTGCACCGTTAATTTCATCCACCATGCCCCAAAATGCACCGCTTTGCATGCAGGAGACGGTCGAATCGCCGGTCAATTCCGGTGCGACTTCAGGTTCTACTAACGGTAATCGCGCGGTGAACGTATGCATTGCGCGCAGACGCATCTTCAGTCCGGGGGAGATCGCACCACCCAGATATGCGCCAGACTTGTCCACGAACTCGTAGGTAATGCACGTACCAGCGTCAATAACCAATGAGTTGCTGCCTGGAAACAGGTGCCATGCGCCGCATGCGGCAGCAATCCTGTCCATGCCGAGCGTCTCGGGCGATGCATACTGATTACGCACGGGTAATGGCGTCGTCGGCGTAAGCGTCACAACATCCCGAAAACCGCGAATGGCATCCTGCAGGTCGTTCATCACTGCGTTCACAGAACTTATGATGATTCTGCTGCCCGAAAAGTTTGCCAGGAACGCAATAACATCTTCAGTTTTTCCGAACGTGACTCGCTCCTTCAAAACATCATCTTCAAAAATGCCTATTTTGGCGGACGTGTTTCCGTAGTCAACAACAACATTCATGTGCATGTGTGATTGTCCGTATGCATAACGGAGGGACAAAAGTATGAAGAACAGGTTTAATGTGATTGGGCTTATGTCGGGAACTTCGCTTGATGGCCTCGACCTGGCATATTGCGAATATCGTCTGCATGGCAGGAATTGGAGATTCTCCATCAAAAATGCCGAGACGATCCGTTACTCTGCAAAATGGAGGGATAAACTTGGTAATGCGCACCTCATTTCGGCGGCGGAACTTGTCGCCTTACACCATGCCTATGGTAAATATCTTGGTGAAACGGTGCGTGATTTCGTTTCCCGCCATCAGCTGTCAAAGCCCAACTTCATAGCTTCCCACGGGCACACCGTTTTCCATCAACCAGGCCGTGGTTTTACGTTTCAATTGGGAGACGCAAATGCCATTCACGCAGCATCAGGATTACCTGTAATTGCAGATTTTCGCGCACTTGACGTCGCTCTCGGCGGTGAAGGCGCCCCGCTTGTTCCAATAGGAGATCATTTGCTTTTCAGCGATCATGATGTGTGTCTTAATCTCGGGGGAATCGCTAACCTTTCCCGCGTAAGGGGAAGAGAAAGAGAAGCTTTTGATATCTGCTTCTGTAACATGAGCCTGAATTATCTGATGAACATGAAGGGGAAGGCTTACGACAATGGAGGAGAAACGGCGTCGAAAGGCGCGATCAACAACCAAATGCTCGATGTACTCCGGCGCGTATACAAGCCGTTGCGAAGGAAACGTCCGTCATTGGGGCGTGAAATATTTGAGGAGGCAATAAAACCATTACTCGATAACGCGGATATTTCAGTTGAAGACAAACTTGCAACGTGCGTTGAAAGTACTGCCGAAGAAATCGTGGCTGCGGTATCTGAGCATAAGGCGAATTCTCTTCTTTGTACCGGAGGTGGAGCATTCAACGCGTTTCTCCTGACGCGTATGCTCGATAAGATCGGTGATCGTACTGCCATCGTAGTTCCCGATGATGATATCGTCAAGTTCAAAGAGGCCCTTGTCTTCGGATTTCTGGGCGTGCTGCGATTCCTGGGCAAAAACAATTGCCTGAGTAGTGTTACCGGGGCGGAGCGCGATTCCAGTGGTGGAGTTATCGTAGGATTACATTGTTGAGATGAAAGATTTACTGGAGAAGTTTGAAAGCAAAAGACCTGAAGTTGTCTTTGAATGGAAAGACAAGGAGACTGAGGCGGAAGGTTGGGTTGTGATTAATTCGCTTCGCGGTGGAGCGTCGGGTGGAGGGACGCGTATGCGCAAGGGACTCGACAAACGTGAGGTTGAATCGCTCGCCAAGACCATGGAGGTGAAGTTCACCGTATCCGGACCTCCGATCGGTGGGGCAAAATCAGGGATTAATTTTGATCCCGAAGATCCGCGCAAAAAGGGTGTGCTTCAACGATGGTATGCCGCGGTGATGCCGCTGCTGAAATACTACTACGGTACCGGTGGCGATCTTAATGTGGACGAAATCCACGAGGTGATACCGATCACCGAAGACGTTGGAATCTGGCACCCGCAGGAAGGCGTTTTCACGGGTCACTTCAAACCTACGGAACCACAAAAAGTGAATCGGATCGGCCAGCTTCGACAAGGTGTGGTAAAAGTAATCGAAGATGACCGCTTCGTACCATCGCTAAGCAGAAAGTACCGCATAGCAGATTTTTGCACGGGCTATGGAGTAGCCGAATCCGTAAAGCATTTCTATGACCTTTGGGGCGGATCGCTTGAAGGTAAACGCGTCGTCGTACAGGGCTGGGGCAACGTAGGGGCTGCTGCAGGTTTTTATCTTTCCAGAGCGGGTGCAAAAATAGTTGGCATTGTATCGCACGAAGGCGGGCTTATCAATCAAAAGGGTTTTGCGCCTCATGAAATCGATACGCTGATACTCAATCGGCGCAACAACAAACTTGTCTCTCCTGACCTCATTCCATTTTACATTGTCGATGAGAAGATCTGGGATCTCGATTTTGAAATATTTATCCCTGCAGCCGCATCACGCCTGATTACAAGGAATCAGGTCGAACGTATGCTGGACACCAAACTTGAAGTAATTGCCTGCGGCGCAAATGTGCCTTTTGCTGATCCTGAAATTTTCTTCGGGCCGATCGGACTCTTTGCAGATCAACATTTTTCCGTCATTCCCGATTTCATTGCCAACTGTGGAATGGCAAGAGTGTTTGCATATTTCATGGAAAGTGAAGTGAGTATGGAAGACGAGGCAATCTTCAAGGATATTTCGGATACCATCAGAAAGGCGTTGGTGAGGACTCAAGCGGGTAATACCGGACGAACAGGGATTGCACAAAAATCACTTGAGATCGCTCTCCGTCAGCTGGTAGACTGATTAAGGCTTTTCGTTGATTTCGTTCAGGAGGCGTAGCTCCACGATCTCCGGAAGGGTGCGGTTCATTTTTATGATTTTCACCGCGTAATTGTCAATAGTAAATTCTTCTGTTTCTTTCAGATCAGAAGATTTCAGCATCAGTAGAAGTCCTGCAAGCGTTTCGTAATCTTCCGATTCCGGCAGCGGTACATCCAGAGACTTGTTGATATCATGTATCGATGACGTTGCGATAATCCGGTACGTGTCACCGCTTTGGGTTACGATTTGTGCTTCCTGGTCGTGTTCGTCCTGAATTTCACCTACAAGTTCTTCAAGAATATCTTCCAGCGTAACGATACCGATTGTGCCGCCATATTCGCTGATAACTATAGCCATTTGCACTTTCTTCTTCTGGAATTCGCGCAGCAGATGATCGATCGGTTTGTTTTCCGTAACCGTGTATGGCGGATGCGCGATTTCGAGCAGGGTTTTGTTGGTTTTGTTGATGTAATGCTGAACGATGTCCTTCGAGTGGACGATCCCCTTTATTTCGTCGAGGCTCTTGTCAAACAGCGGATAGCGTGAATATCCTTCCTTTAGCATGATTTGAATCGCCTCGGAAAGGGATACGTTATAGTTCATTCCTGAAATCTTGATGCGCGGCACCATCACCTGCTTCACGATCCTGTCGTCGAAGTCAAAGACATTCTGGATCAGCTCTCTTTCACTGCTCTCAATTGCGCCGCCCTCTTCGCTTTCAGCGATAATGAGCCGGAGTTCTTCTTCGGAGTGGATTTCGCCTTCGCTGACGGGTTTGATGCCGATCGTCTTAAGAATGAAGTTCGCGAATCCGTTCAGCAGGGAAATGAATGGTTTGAAAATGAAGTAAAAAACCCGCAGCGGGATTGATACCGTAAGCGTCGTTGATGTGGGGTAGCGGATTGCAATGGATTTTGGCGCCAATTCACCAAAAACGATATGGAGGATGGTCAATGTGATGAAAGCAACGGGTATTGCGATTCTATGAGCGACTTGTTCCGTGATCGGGACATCGAGAGCACCCATAAAGTTTATAATTAAGGCTGATACGACCTCTTCTCCGACCCATCCGAGCCCAAGACTTGCTAACGTTATTCCGAGTTGGGTAGCAGCGAGAAAGCCGTCCAGATTGTCGATTATGATCTCGGCCGCCTTTTTTGATTTAGTGCCTGCCTGGAGTGCTATTTTGGAAGATCGAACCTTAACGATGGCGAATTCAGCCGCAACAAAAAACCCGTTCAGGAAAACCAAAAACAGCGTTAGAAATATATCAAATGCCATAAATGCAACTCGAAGAAAGGCAAAATTAACCGTATACGATATACCTTTTCAACATATTTAAGAAAGATACGCCAAAGCGGCTTTCCGGGGCATGGAGCGCGATTAACTGTGCGTTACAGCGTGCACAAGCAGGTATGTTCCGGCGCCGGCCAGGTAGCCCATCAGGGCAAGCAGGCTGACCCTTTTCAGATACCAAATGAAGTCGATTTTTTCCATCCCCATGGCCGCAACTCCGGCAGCTGAGCCGATGACCAGCAAACTGCCGCCGGTTCCCGCACAGTAGGCGAGGTACTCCCAAATAAGGTGGTCCTGGGGATAGATTTCGAGGCTGTACATGCCCATGCTCGCTGCTACCAGGGGGACATTGTCTACGATGGAAGAAAGAACCCCAATAAGTGTGATAATTATTCTGTCGTCACCCAGCACGTCATTTAGCCACTGTGCAAAGCTTCCAAGGGTGCCCATCGACTGCAAAGAGCCTACAGCGAGCAGGATTCCGAGGAAAAACAGCACGCTGGGCATGTCAATCCGTGACAGGGCATGTGTAGCCGTGTAATTCTTCTTGATGCTTTCATCCAGGTCCGGGTTTATGAGTTCGGAAACGATCCAAAGAACGCCCAAACCGAGCATCATGCCGAGATATGGCGGAAGGTGCGTAAGCGTCTTAAACACGGGAACCGATATCAGGGCTGTAATGCCGAGGAACAGCATCAGGTTGCCGCTGGTTACTTCCGTGTCATCGTGGCCAGTCGTCGTTTTTGGTTCCTGTTGATGCCCGAGATCACCTTTCATCGTGAAGGTCAGGTAAATTAACGGAACCAGCATGCAAACAATACTCGGTAGTATTGTCGATTTGATTATTCCCAAAGCCGAAATTTGACCACCAATCCATAACATGGTCGTTGTAACGTCACCGATAGGCGACCATGCGCCACCCGCGTTTGCACCAACGATAATCATCCCGGCGAAGAACAGTCTCATTTCCTTGTTCGGGATCAGTTTCCGGATGAGACTCACCATCACAATCGTCGTTGTGAGGTTATCCAGCACAGACGAAAGGAAGAACGTTACGATACAGACAATCCAAAGTAACTTAACAGGATTTTTCGTATTGATTCGATCTGTGACAAGTTTAAATCCGCGGTGTGCATCAACGAGTTCAACGATTGTCATCGCACCCATCAGGAAGAACAGAATCTGTGCGATCTCATTTAGGTGGTGTCCGAGCGACTCGATAACGTATTCAGTGTGAATCTGCGCAGGACTCAACAAACTAATATCCTGAACCGTACGCTTAAGTCCGTCAATAAACGCGTGATAGTGATGCGATTCCAGTAGGGTGGCCGTGGGATCAGAAAGGACAAACAGTGTCCAGCACAAAACCCCGGTTACCAATGCGCTTGCCGACTTGTTAATTTTTATTGGATGCTCCAAGGCAATGCAAAGGTACCCCAGAACAAAGATGACAATTATCAGAACCTCCATGGTGTCAAAAAAAATTGGCGCAGCGTCCTCCAACGGAGGGCGGGCCGGTTGCAATATAAAGGTTAAATCTCCGCCGGGAAAGGAGGATTACAAAAGGTCGGGAAAATTATTTTAGCCTTTGGCAGGTTAGTCGCCCAAGCCAAAAAGGCCGACATTCAGATCGTTCAGCGCTTTTTCCTTGTACTTCCTGTCAACCAGTACGGATACGTTGTTCGCACTTCCGCCACAGGAAACCATTCTGACGGGTATGTCAGCCAGCGATTGAAATATTTCGTTCAGCGCGCCTTCCTTGTGCGTGATCTTGTTACCTACGATACAGATAATCGTCTGGTCCTTGTCGACCTCGATGGTGCCGAACTTCCTTAGTTCTTCTTCAATCGACGCGAGGTGTGTATTGTTGTCAATCGTAAGAGATACGGCTACCTCCGACGTGGTGATCATGTCTATTGAAGTACGATGATTTTCGAATACTTCGAATACGCGTCGCAGAAAACCGTAGGCCATCAACATCCGGGATGACTTTATCTTGATCGCAGTGATGCCGTCTTTCGCAGCAATTGCCTTGAAAGAACCCTCGGTTTGCTTATCGGTAATGATCGTACCAGGCGCTTTCTCATCCATTGTGTTCTTTAGCCTAACCGGTACGTTGTATTTTTGTGCGGGAACTATTGTTGAAGGATGAAGTATCTTCGCCCCGAAGTATGCGAGCTCTGACGCCTCATCAAACGTGAGTTCTGAAATCGGAATAGTCTTCTTTACGATACGCGGATCGTTGTTATGCATCCCGTCGATGTCCGTCCAGATCTGGATTTCGTCGGCCTGTACCGCGGCTCCGATCAGCGACGCCGTGTAGTCACTTCCGCCGCGTTTCAGGTTATCGATTTCGTTTCGATGGTTTCTGCAGATATATCCCTGCGTGATTATGATCTCGACATTTGCAAATGAGCTGATCAACGGCTTGATACGTCCGGCAATCTTCTCGAGTTCCGGTTCTTCGTTTTCGTCGATCGACATGAAGTATAGCGCGGGAAGGAGCCGGGCATTTATTTTCCTTTCCTGCAGGTGCTGATAGAAAAGCTCGGTCGAAATAAGTTCGCCCTGGGCGAGTAACTCGCGATAACTCTTTTGATCAAACTGCCCTGCTGCCAGCAGTCGGATAAAAATGAAAAAGCGGCTTACTATTTCCTGGCCTATTGCCTTGAATGCCTCCGATGAGTACAACTCATCCACAAATGAAAGATAATGCTTTTCAAGTCCGCTTATTTCCTCTTCAGCTTTCGCGTGCTGACCAAGAAGCAATTGCTCGCCGATGGATACCAGCGTGTTTGTTGTTCCCGATAACGCGGACAACACAACGATCTTCTTACCCGGAGTTTTGGTAACCAGTTCACCGATCTTTTTCATTCGCTCCGGTTTCCCGACCGACGTTCCGCCGAATTTTAATACCATCATAGCAAGTCAATTTTCAGGCGGGCAAATATAGCGAGCAAAAAAGTATCTGAGTGAGAAGCAATCAATTAAAAATATTCTGACGCGTCTAACTAAGGAATGTTAGTGAGGAAGTTCGCCGCGAATTACACGGCGAACTTCGCAGAATCTGTTACGATGCGCTGCCCTTGCCGCTTACCTTTTCGGAATGGTCGCGCCTGTTTCGGGTCCGGGTGTCATCGCGCTCCGACATGTAATTGTCATCCTTTGCAATATTCGCGGCTTTGTCAACCGAGCTTTGTTTGTCGCTGAACTCCTGTCCGCCGCCCTTTGTGTTTTCCTTTTCATCTCGTTTCATCGCTTTCATTTTTTGTTAAGGATATGATCCGTAGAATAATCGGTAAAAAGACAAGCCATCGTTGTGTAGAGCGGCAAAAAAAAGAAGGGCTCTTTTGCAAGAGCCCTTCACATTACTACAAAATCAAAAGGTTATTTCTTATTGTCGTTGACCTCTTCGTATTCGACGTCAGAGACATTATCTGAAGGACCGCCACCTTCATTGGCAGAAGGTTCACTGCCTGTGCCGGCGTTTGCGGTATTCGATGCCTGGTAGATTTCTGTTGCAGCATTCTGCCATGCAGCGTTCAATTCATTCATCGCAGTGTCTATTCCGGAGACGTCCTGGCTCTTGTGTGCAGCTCTGAGTTTTTCAAGCGCGCTATTGATCGCCGTTTTGTTGGCATCGCTGAGTTTTTCACCGTACTCCTTCATCTGCTTTTCCGTTTGGAAAATCAGCGAATCAGCCTGGTTGATTTTCTCAATGCGTTCCTTCGCCTTTTTGTCTTCATCCGCATGCGCTTGTGCTTCCTCTTTCATCTTCTGGATTTCGGCATCAGTAAGGCCGGACGAAGCTTCAATGCGGATCTTTTGTTCTTTGCCAGTGCCCTTGTCTTTCGCTGACACGTGGAGGATACCGTTGGCATCGATATCGAAGGTAACTTCAACTTGCGGTATGCCGCGTGGTGCCGGCGGTATTCCATCGAGGTGGAATCTTCCGATAGTCCGGTTGTCTTTCGCCATCGGGCGTTCGCCCTGAAGTACATGAATTTCAACCGAGGGCTGATTGTCCGCAGCTGTTGAGAAGACTTCCGATTTCTTTGACGGAATCGTCGTGTTCGACTCGATGAGTTTTGTGAACACACCACCAAGTGTCTCGATCCCCAGCGAAAGAGGAGTGACATCAAGGAGCAACACGTCTTTCACTTCACCAGTCAATACGCCGCCCTGAATTGCAGCGCCAATCGCTACTACTTCATCAGGGTTAACACCCTTGGATGGCTTCTTGCCAAAGAACTTTTCAACTTCTTCCTGGATTCTCGGAATACGGGTTGAGCCACCCACGAGAATAACTTCATTGATCTCGGAGACATTTACGCCGGCATCCTGAACGGCTTTCCGGCAGGGTTCCAGTGTTCTCCTTACGAGGTCGTCAACGAGTTGTTCGAACTTGGCACGCGTGAGCTTTTTCACAAGGTGTTTGGGAACACCGTCAACGGAAGTGATATACGGCAGGTTCACTTCAGTTTCCATGCTGCTTGACAATTCGATCTTTGCTTTTTCAGCAGCTTCCTTCAAACGCTGAAGCGCCATCGGGTCTTTCCGGAGGTCCTGTCCTTCTTCGCGTTGGAATTCATCTGCGAGCCAGTTCATGATGCGAAGGTCAAAGTCGTCACCGCCGAGATGTACATCACCGTTGGTCGACTTCACTTCAAACACACCATCACCGAGTTCAAGGATTGAAATATCGAATGTACCGCCGCCAAGGTCGTAAACGGCAATCCGCATGTCGCTGTTCTTCTTATCGAGACCATAAGCAAGAGCGGCAGCTGTTGGTTCGTTGATGATACGCTTCACGTCGAGGCCGGCAATCTGGCCAGCTTCTTTCGTCGCCTGGCGTTCTGCATCGTTGAAGTATGCTGGTACTGTAACTACAGCTTCAGAGACTGTTGTTCCGAGGTAGTCTTCTGCAGTTGTCTTCATTTTCTGAAGAATCATCGCTGATATTTCCTGCGGCGTATAAAGACGATCCCCGATCCGTACACGGACGGTATTATTATTTCCGGCTTCAACCTGATATGAAACCATCTTTTTCTCATCATTGACCTCATCAAACTTCTTACCCATGAAGCGTTTGATGGATTGAACGGTGTTCTGGGGGTTGGTAATAGCCTGACGTTTAGCCGGATCACCCACCTTGCGCTCACCTTTGCCATTATCTAAAAAGCC
>JAEZDW010000378.1 GCA_023417955.1 Bacteroidota bacterium | reverse complement strand
ACGCCAAGGTTGTTATATGCTGCGGCAAGTCCTTTCTTATCTCCAACCTCACTTGCATAGCTCAGTGCTTCACGCGCGTAGCCTACTGCCTTGACGGGATCCCCCGAGAAATGGTATCGGAATAGTTCATTCAATGCCTTTACACGATACTCATTTTTTGCCGTATCAAGCACCGCCAGGATGCTGTCGGCGCGTTGGCCATAGGACGTCAACGACGTAAGAACCAGCGCAACGGTACAGAAACGTAACAGGTAGGTCATAGGGAATGAATTGCAATACCAAAAATAAAACAATTGATGACAATTTCTTCCTTTTACAAAAAGTCGCCATCCTTATAATTTCCACCGTCGAACCAGCAGGTTTTGCTTACCTTTTCGAAAAAAGAATATGCGATCTATACTCATTTCCCTCGTCCTTGCCTTCATGTCGGTGCCGGCCTTTTCGCAGGCATCCGAAGAAACTGCTATCAAGAACGTTATTGCACAGGTCTTTGAAGGTATGGAAAAAAGCGATAGCGCTATGGTTAGCGCTGCCTTCGACCGCAACACATCCATGGCAACGTTGTTCCGAAACAAAAACAATGAGCCTGCATTTCATAAGGAGGCTTCAATTGCAGAATTTCTGAAAGCCGTCGCTTCACCCAAGAATGAAAAATGGCACGAAGAATTCTGGAACGTCAAAGTCAACATTGATGGGGACCTCGCCTCCGCATGGTGTGACTACGCCTTTTACGTCGGCAAGACGTTCAGTCATTGCGGTGTGGATGCGTTCCTTTTACGAAAGACCGCCGGAGGGTGGAAAATATTCTATATCGCGGACACACGCCGCAAGGAAGCCTGCGCAATACCCGAAGAAATCAAAAAGAAATACGAATAGGAGCCAACTGGTTCTCAGTCCGGCGGGTCGTTAGAAAGTCCGCCTGTAAGACGAATCTTAAATCTTCATCGTACGGCAAGCCGCGAAGCCCTTCAATGCCGGGATAGGTATTACTTTTTTAACTTCACTGCGGTAACGGGCTTAGACAAAACGATTAACAAAACTCACGGACAGATCCGGATGGCACTTCTCGAATTTACTGATAAAGGCATTTGCTGCCCGCAGGCAGATGTGTGGCTGGATCCATGGAAACCGGTAAAGAGGGCGCTTATTACGCACGGCCATTCGGACCACGCGCGGTGGGGTAACGAAAATTACCTCTGCACAGATACCGCCGCCCCTGTCATCCGATACCGGCTGCAGGGACAAGGCAACATTGAATCGGTTGCTTTTGGAAAGGACGTAACTATCAACGGTGTGCGTTTTTCCTTTCATCCGGCGGGACACATTCCAGGATCGGCTCAGATTCGCGTCGAGTATAAGGGCGAAGTATGGGTGTTTTCGGGTGACTACAAACTTCAACCCGATAACCTGGCAGAACCCTTCGAACCGCTGAAGTGTGACGCGTTCATCACCGAATCAACTTTTGGGCTACCCGTCTATCAATGGAAATCACAAGACTCGGTTTTTGATGACATCAATGCCTGGTGGAGAAAGAACCAACAGGATGGAAAGGTTTCTGTTATCGCCGGTTATACGCTCGGAAAGAGTCAACGTATCCTTCGAAATCTCGACATGTCGACAGGAAAAATATTTACGCACGGCGCACTCGACAACATCAACCAGATAATGATGGCGCAAGGGATAACGCTTCCTGAAACGCAGCGTGTAACACCCGATATGGACAAGAAAACCTTTGAGGGTTCATTGGTCATTTGTCCTCCTTCGGCAACCGGTTCACCCTGGATGAATCGCTTCCTCCCCTATTCCCTCGGAATCGCTTCCGGATGGATGAAACTCCGCGGTACGCGCAGACGACGCGGTGCCGACCGGGGCTTTGTATTGTCTGACCATGCCGATTGGAATGAACTCAATGCAGCGATTAAAGCCACTGGTGCCGAAAAAGTTTTTGTCACGCACGGATATTCCGAAGTCTTCGCACAGTGGCTGAACGAAAACGGTTATGATGCACGAGAGGTCAAAACCCAGTACGAAGGCGAGCTCGCCGAGATCATTGAAGGAAGCGCGGAGTAGCTTACGCTTAGACCACACGTTGGGAAGGCGAAGTGTCGGTGGTTTCCGCAAAGCCGGATACATAGACTAATGTATGTTCAGCAGGACAATACTGCCTGAAGAGAACCCGGCAGTGGCATTTGTTTATAGGATAACTTTCAATACCTGGAATCTGCTCATGAAACGCTTCGCCCGGCTTTTTACGGAACTCGATCAGACTACGAAAACACGGGTGAAACTGACCGCGCTTGAGAATTATTTTAACGAAGCATCCGACGAAGACAAACTCTGGGCAATTGCCTTATTGTCTCATCGCCGACCGAGACGAACGGTGAACACTACACTAATGAGTGAATGGGCAAGTGACCTTGCCCGCATTCCGGCATGGTTGTTTTCTGAATCTTATGGCGTCGTCGGTGATCTTGCAGAAACGATTGCTCACTTGTTGCCACCACCTAAAAAAACTTCCGCGTTCACACTCTCGCACTGGATCGCATACATACGCGAGCTGGAAACGCTGGACATCGAAGAAAAGAAAAGAAGGGTTATCGACGCGTGGGATCAACTCGAGGAAATGGAACGCTTCGTATTCACAAAGCTGATAACAGGAGGATTTCGCATCGGGGTTTCGCAGAGTCTGATGGTGAAAGCCCTCTCGCGGCACGCTGAACTCCCCGAAAATGTCGTTGCACACCGGCTCATGGGCAACTGGTCACCTCAGGATGATACCTTCCGCGACCTGCTACATGCGGAAGGCGAAACCGATGTATCGAAACCATATCCAATTTACCTCGCATATGCTCTCGAAAGTGAGGTTTCAGATCTCGGTGATCCCAGAGAATGGTTTGCCGAGCGCAAATGGGATGGCATACGCGGCCAGATCATCGTGCGTGGCGGTGAATTGTTCGTTTGGTCACGAGGAGAGGAACTCGTTACTGATAAGTATCCTGAATATGAAGTCCTGAAAAGTTTGCTGCCCGACGGGACTGTACTCGATGGGGAGATCATGCCTTTCAAAGACGGTATGCCCCTTTCGTTCAACCATCTTCAGACACGAATTGGCCGCAAAACCCTTTCACCAAAATTGCTTCGCGACGTTCCTGTGGCATTTGTTGCCTTCGACGTTCTCGAATGGAAAGGCGTGGACATCAGAACGCACCCAATGACAGAACGCAGAAAAATACTCGAAGAACTTTGCTCCTCACCGCCAGCTGCGCTCCGGATCTCTGAAATCGTGCCTTTTGAAAACTGGGAAACGCTTGCTGCGGAACGCGACCGGTCCCGTGATCTGCTAAGTGAAGGTATCATGCTCAAGCGCAAGGATTCTCCTTACCGGGATGGCCGCCGTCGCGGCGACTGGTGGAAATGGAAAATCGATCCCTACACCGTAGACGCCGTCATGATATACGCCATGCGCGGCAGCGGGAGGCGCGCAAACCTTTACACCGATTATACATTCGCCGTCTGGGATGGAGACCGGTTAGTTCCGTTTACAAAAGCTTACAGTGGTCTCACCGACGAAGAGTTTCATGAGATTGACAAGTGGATCAAACAAAATACTATTGAACGGTTCGGCCCCGTACGGAGCGTAAAACCGTTGCTGGTCTTCGAGATCGCTTTTGAAGGTATCGCCCGGTCTACACGCCACAAATCGGGCATCGCACTCCGATTCCCGAGAATGAAACGATGGCGAAAGGACAAGCCAATCAGCGAAGCGAATACAATTCAGGACCTTATCAGCTTACTTGACTGACTAAGGTGTGCAAAATTCATTTCGCCACGCGACCATCCCGCTGAACGAAAATTCCACATCCCCATAATCTTATTACCGGATAAATCCGGTATCTAAAAAAGGCGCACTTTCTCCCAATTTGTAAGTAACCGATGGTCATCTCGTTTCCCGTACGACCATTCCTCAAAAATCACAACAACTTATTGACCAAATCAGTCACTGTTTATATATTATAGATCGATTATGCGGCGGAGATGCGATCAATGCGTGAAAATTATTTACGCGGTCAAAGCTTGTCGAGAATAACTTCCAATTTGCACCGGTCAGTGCGGCGCGAATGAGTAACATAAACCTAACCGTTCAGTCATAAAGCGATGAAACGACCGCCATTCATTCGCTCTGATATCTCTGAAAGTACTCGTTGCAATGTCACGTTGCCTTCAGCGGCGTTTTATCTCAATTAAAAAACCACGACACTCTCGCAGACGTCACTTTCCCTCACGTATTTCCATCGTTAATGAAAATCTCACTCGATAAAAAAATTCTGGCCGGATTCCTCGGATGCTCAATATGTTTGATCATCGTTGCCGTCCTGTCGTTCAAGAACAGCCAGGAATTTCTGGAGACCAATCAATGGGTCAATCATACACACCGGGTTCTGCATGAATTTGAACGCGTTCTGCTGTATTCTATTGACGCCGAATCCGGTGTTCGCGGATACGTAATCTCCGGCGATGAAAACTTCCTGGAATTCTATGAGGCCTCACGAGATGGCATGTACGGCCATCTCGACAATGCAAAATCGCTAACCTAAGATAATGCGACGTATCAGGCGGCGATAGCCGAGCTGGAGAAATCCCTGGGCGCGCGGATATCAAATCTGGATAGCGGCATCGATTTGACGAGACAGGGAAACATCAGCGAAGCTCAGAAGTTTGTCTCATCCGGCGAAGGAAGAAGATTACAGGATGAAATACGATCGCTTATTAACAAAGTGAATGAGAGCGAACGAACGCTTCTGGTTGCGCGAAGTGAAGAAAGCGAAAGTTCCGCGGAAACCTTTAACAAAGTCTTTATCGCATTCCTCGCCATCATTACTGTTGTTCTTGGATTCGTATACGTCCTGATCACGGTCAACCTGAACGCCCTCCGAAAAGCAGAAGCAACGGCCAACGAAAAGAACTGGAACCTCTCCGGAACTGCCGAACTCACGCGACGAATGCAGGGAAACAAGACAATCCGGGAACTTGGTCAGGAAATTATCAACCTCCTTACTGAATACCTCGAAATACCAGCCGGAGCGTTGTACGTTCGCGAAAGAACCGGTCACGCACTCCGGCTTCAGGGCGCGTGCGCGATCAATACCTCAACGGCATTTGAAGAACTGGTTGCACCGGGTAGTGGTATCGTTGGTCAGGCTGCAGCAGAGAACAAAGTTGTCGCTATTACCAACGTCGAACCCGGAGCTTTCAATATCGTGTCTACATTTGGAAGCATTACGCCCGCAAGCATCATGGCGATTCCATTTTCTTTCGAGAATAAAGTCGCCGGGGTAATCGAACTGGGCTCACTTACGTCGTTTACACCGCAGCAACAACAATTCATTGAAACAGTTTCGGACAGCATTGCCATTTGTATCGCCTCCGCACAGGCTCGCGAAGAAGTTAACGATCTCCTTGAAGAAACACAACGCCAGGCCGAAGAACTCGAAGCTCAACAGCATGAGTTACGGCAAATCAACGAAGAACTTCATACAAAAACCGATCTCCTCGAACGCTCAGAAGCGACCCTGAAAGTACAACAGGAGGAGTTGGAGCAGGCAAACTCCGAATTGGAAGAAAAAGCAAATATGCTGGAAGTGCAGAAACAACGTCTGGAAGAAGCCAAAGACGAAATTGAACGCAAAGCCGCACAGGTTGAACTGTCCAGCAAGTACAAGTCGGAGTTCCTCGCCAATATGTCACACGAACTTCGCACACCCCTCAACAGCATCCTGATCTTAAGCCGCATCCTTTCCGAAAATAAACATGGTCGTCTTTCCGAAAAAGAAGTTGAGCACTCCCGAAGCATTCACAGTTCCGGAAATGATCTTCTCAATCTTATCAACGAAATTCTTGATCTGTCAAAAATCGAGGCCGGCAAAATGGTTCTCGACGTCGAAGAATTTACGCTGGGCGAAATAATCAGTTCTATAAATAACACATTCACAGAGGTCGGACGGGAAATTGGAATCAACTTTGAAATCACATGCGACAATGACAGCGTCGAGCTGAACTCTGACAGACAACGCATTGAACAAATTCTGAAAAATCTGCTGTCAAATGCCTTTAAGTTCACCGGGAAACAGGGGCACGTAGCATTGGCAATCAATGAACGTGAAAACGGATTAATTTCTTTTGCTGTTTCCGACACAGGAATTGGTATTCCTGAAGATAAGCAGCGTATCATCTTTGAAGCATTCCAGCAGGCCGACGGTTCTACGAAACGTAAATACGGAGGGACTGGTCTTGGATTATCGATAAGCCGTGAACTTGCAAACCTCCTCGGAGGATGGATTGAACTGAAAAGCAAAGAAGGTAAGGGCAGCACGTTCACTCTTGTGGTACCGGCCGCATTTGACGAAAGTAAAACAGAAACCTTTCCCGTTGAAATCAAGTCGGAAATAAAACCGAAGAAGAAGAGCACCGATCACACCAATCAGATCGCACTTCCTGAAAGTGACAACGGCTCCGAAGTGCCGGAACATAATGACGACCGCGAGAACATCAGTGAAAATGATCGCGTGGCATTGATCATTGAAGACGATGAAGCATTTGCCCAATCACTCCTCGAATTTGTTCGCGGCAGAAATTACAAGGGCATAATAGCCACACGCGGTACGGCAGGTATATCCTATGCGCGTGACTACAACCCTGACGCTATCCTCCTTGACATGAAGTTGCCGGCAATGGACGGCAATGAAGTTCTTGTTCACCTGAAGTCAGACCCGGGGCTGCGACACATTCCTGTTCAAATCATTTCAGGATACGATCACCAGAAGACATCACTCGCTTTAGGCGCCTTCGACTATCTGATGAAACCTGTTGACGTACCGGATCTGCATAAGGCATTTGATCGGATTGAAGAGTTTACCAACAGAAGATTCAGAAAACTCCTTATCATAGAAGACGATAAGCAACAGAATAATGCAATAAAGGAACTTGTTGGAAACGGGGACGTAAAGTCCTTCTCAGCATTCTCCGGCGGTGAAGCCCTTCAACTCTTGACGAAAGAGAATTTTGACTGCATTATCGTCGACCTGGGACTGCCCGATATGTCAGGATTTGACCTGCTCGAAAAAATCAAACGCGATGAACGCCTGAATACGATTCCAATGATCGTCTACACAGGCAGAGATCTTTCAAAGGAAGAACGACTAAGACTTAACAAATTGTCTGACACGGTTGTGCTGAAGACAGCTAACTCCTACGAAAGGTTGCTGGACGAAACCACTTTATTCCTGCACCGCGTTGAGTCGCGCCTGCCGAAGGAAAAACAAATGATGATCCGGAAGCTGCATCGCTCTGACGAAGTCCTTAAAGATAAAGTTGTGCTTCTCGTCGATGACGATATCAGAAACATTTACGCCCTGACCAACGCGCTTGAAGAAGAGGGGCTCAAATGTGTGACGGCGGAAAACGGAAAGATAGCTGTCGAAATACTGAATGCGGATCCGCGTATCGAGCTGGTCCTTATGGATGTGATGATGCCAGAAATGGATGGCTATGAGGCCACCATTGAAATCAGAAAACACGAAAAATTCGAACGGCTCCCGATCATTGCCTTGACAGCAAAAGCGATGAAAGGCGATAAGGAAAAATGCCTCGCAGTTGGTATGTCTGATTACATTTCAAAACCGGTAAACGTAGACCAGTTGCTGTCTTTAATGCGCGTCTGGCTTTACAAATAAAGCATGACAAACGACAAGCAGCTCACCCAGTTACTGAAAGCAATACACGACCGGTACGGATACGACTTTACCAGATACGCCGGCGCATCCGTATCAAGGCGCGTGAAACACTATATGGAAAGCAAGGGTATCGATACGATTGAAACATTGCGCGAGCAGCTTTTTTCGGACGAAAGAACCTTTATTGACTTCGTCGAACACCTTTCTATCACAGTAACGGCAATGTTTCGGGATCCCACATTCTTCAGGGCGCTTAGGGATACCGTGATTCCAAGACTCGCAACGTATCCTATGATCCGAATCTGGATCGCCGGCTGCGCTACCGGGCAGGAAGCGTATTCGGTGGCAATCATTCTTAAGGAGGCCGGCCTGCTGGAGCGATCGTTGATTTATGCCACCGATATCAACCAGCGTTCCCTTCGGATTGCTCAGGCAGGAATCTATCACGTGGATAACATGAAACAGTATACCACCAACTATCTCGAGTCCGGCGGAAAGCGATCCTTCTCAGAATACTACATAGCCAAATACGATTCGGTGATGCTGGACCGGTCTCTGAAAAAGAATATGCTATTCGCGGCTCACAACCTCGCGGCCGACGGCTCGTTCAACGAGTTTCAGTTGATCATCTGCAGAAACGTGATAATGTACTTCAATCAGGAGCTGCAAAACAGAGTACTTAATCTCTTTCATGCCAGCCTGTGCAATTTTGGTTACATCGGACTTGGCGACAAAGAATCGCTGCTCTTTTATGAAAACCGAAGCTTCTTTGAAGAAGTCGACGGAAAGGAAAAATTATATCGTAGAATAAAATGATTCCTATGGAAAACGGACAATCCACAATACTGATAATCGACGACAAGGAATCGAACATTCGCGCTCTTGAAACGTTGCTTGAAAAACCCGGACGTACATTTATGAGTGCATTGACCGGAGAACGGGGACTGAAATTAGCGCTCGAACAAAACGTAGATTTAATTTTCCTCGACGTACAAATGCCTGGCATGGATGGATTCGAGGTGGCACAGGTACTGAAGTCGAATCACCGCACAAGAAATATTCCCATCATCTTCGCATCCGCGGAAAAGAAAGAACGCGACTCGGTGATGAAAGGATTTGAAGAAGGCGCTGTGGATTATCTTCACAAACCACTTGATCCCGATCTTACAAAGGCCAAAGTAAATGTATTACTGCAGTTGCAGCAGCAAAGGAAAGAACTGATTGAGAAAAATCTCTCTCTGGAAAAAGCTGAAGATCAGATTAAACAACACCTGGCGGAATTACAGGCATTAAACAAGGAACTCGAATCATTTTCATATTCAGTTTCGCACGACTTGCGATCTCCATTGCGCTGTGTGCTTGGCTACGCGGATATTCTCGTTGAAGATTACGGCGACAAACTCGGTGAGGACGGCAACGAAGTGATTAAAGTCATTCAGGAAAATGCCACGCGCATGAATCGCCTGATCGAAGACCTGCTCGAATTCTCCAAACTTGGTCGACGCGAGTTAAGTAAATCGGTAACCGATGTGCAACAAATGGTTACCAACGTAATTGAACAATTGCGCATGTCCAATCCGAATAACGCGACCTTTGAAATCGGGACCCTGAGCCCCGCGGTTGCGGATGCATCGCTGCTGATGCAGGTTTGGGTGAATCTGATTTCGAATGCTGTCAAGTATTCTTCAAAGAACCCCGCGCCGGTGGTTTCGATTGGTTGTGAAGAAATGAACAAGGAAATCACCTATTGGGTGAAAGACAACGGCGCTGGATTCAACATGGCCTATGCATCAAAGCTGTTTAACGTATTCCAGCGGCTTCACAAGAATGATGAGTTTGAAGGAACGGGTGTCGGTCTTGCACTTGTGCAGAAGATCGTTATCCGCCATGGGGGCCGCATCTGGGCAGAAGGTCAGGTGGATGAAGGAGCAACCTTCTACTTTACACTTCCGAAAGCTTAAACACTTGGTTTATGCAAGCGTTTAGGATTAATCCCGTTGAAAACTTACGCCACGAATAACTTCCGCTAACCCAATTGCAGCCATCACAACAATACCGGGTTCCATCGGGATGTAAAAACGATTGTCCCAATCCACGGTGGATATCGCAACGAGCAATACATTCAGAACGATGACTGTTATGGCAAACGAAGAGATCGGTGCCATTCCGACTCTGCGAATTCCAACGTATCCAAGAATATACATTGTTGCGTACAAAAGCGCGACATAAACATTGTGATAAGCAGAATAATATGGCCGTACACCGCTGATCAGATACCACGCCTTCAGCCCCGCAACTTTGAAAGCATGAACCGGGTTCCAAAAGAAGTAATGGGCTACCCGTGCGATACCGGGATAGCTGTCGTCGAGGAAGGTTACATCATTAACGTCTTCGCGGAGTGACGGATAATAACCCGGCGAACCTTCGAGCACATCCATGTACGTTACGATATTACCGCGCTTGTGCTGGTCCGTAAAATCCCACGCCTGTAACATAACGGTAGCGGCTACTAAGCCTGACACGAGAACCGCTGCGACTATCACAGACAACTGCCTTCGACTTAACTTCCCTTCCATCCAATAATATCGCAAAAGAAAC
>JAEZDW010000355.1 GCA_023417955.1 Bacteroidota bacterium | reverse complement strand
GTACTGGTGGGATCGCTTTTTACGCTGCTGCTTTGCGGCGCGACACTGAATCTGCAATCGTACATGGGTATGATCATGTCCGTAGGTGTGTCAGTTGCAAATGCAATTCTGATGATCACGAATGCCGAGAATCTTCGCCTTGAAACGAAAGACGCGCACAGGGCGGGTATGATCGCGGCAGCAAGTCGTATCCGCCCGATTCTCATGACGAGTATCGCGATGATTGCAGGTATGATTCCTATGGCTTCCGGTATGGGCGAAGGTGGCGACCAGATTGCGCCATTGGGCCAGGCGGTCATCGGAGGACTGGTAGCCTCAACGTTGGTGTCGCTGCTCATCCTGCCGGTAGTATTCAAGGTTATCCAGAGCAATTCGTCGCTGGTTTCAGTTTCGCTGGACCCGGAAGACAGTACAAGTAGATTTTATAGGGGCAATAAATAACAAACACGCTGGTAGAAATGAAAAGTATTAGCACGCTGGTTATTGCGGTCTTCTTGTGTGCCGCATGCGGACAGGAGAAGAGTATCGATTCAAATATTGTGGAAACGCCTGCGGTGGAGGTGACTACAGTTCAAAGTCTGCAGCCTTCGCTTGAGGTTGTTCTTCCCGGTGAATTGAAGCCCTGGGATAAGACGGAAATCTATCCCAGGGTCAAAGGTTATGTGAACAGCATCGCTACTGATCGTGGTGCGTTTGTAAAGAAGGGTCAGGTGCTCGCAACACTTGAAGCTCCCGAACTTGTGGCATCCTTCAATCATGCTCGTGCACATGTTTCATCGGTGGAGGCTACCTTGCTTGAGCGCAGGGAAAAGCACAATGCGAGTAAACGGACCTACAGCCGCATATTGCAAACGAGTAGAACAAAGGGTGCTGTATCCGCGAACGAGCTTGAGGTAGCGCATGCAGCGATGATGTCGGACAGCGCGCTGCTCAGCGCCACGCATGAGAACCTGCAGGCGGCAAAGGCTCAAATGGAAGCTCAGCGGCAACTCACCAGCTACCTGACGATTCGCGCGCCGTTTGACGGGACCGTTGTTGAACGAAACGTCAGCCCGGGCGATCTGGTCGGGCCGGAAACAAATGTGAAGCCGATGTTTGTCCTCGAAGACGGATCGAAACTGCGTTTAACGGTGGCCGTGCCGGAGAATTTGGCCAACTCAATTGGCGAAGGCAGCACAGCTTCATTTTCGACGCAGGCGGAGCCACTGAAAACGTACAACGCCAACTTTGCAAGGAGTGCAAACAGTCTTCAGGAGGCCAATCGCGCCATGATTGCCGAGTTTGATTTCGTCAACGATAAAGGTGAACTAAAACCGGGAATGTACGCTGAAGTACGGGTTACCGTAAAACGAAATACGTCGTCACTGTTCGTTCCAAAATCAGCATTACTGAATTCGACGGAGGGTGTGTTTATTTTGAAGGTGAGCAACGGCGTTACCGAGTGGGTCCGCGTTCAGAAAGGGAATTCTGTTGATTCAATGGTTGAAGTGTTTGGGCCTGTCAGGGAAGGGGACATGATTGTTGAGACGGCTCACGATGAATTGAGGAACGGCCGGCCCATTAAAACGAAATCTGCTATTGCGGAGAGCTAGGTTTGGACCAGCGGGGTTTGGCTGAATTGCTGCTATCATTATATTGCTTTTGGATTGATAGTGCGAGTATGAAGAAAATCCTTATCGTTGAAGATGATGACCGCCTGTCGGAATCAATTTCCAGGCACCTGCAAAAGGAAGGGTATGCTCCGGAGTGTGCGTATGATGGTCAGTCTGCAGTGAAGCTTTTTTCAAATCAGGCGTTCGACCTGGTCGTACTGGACATCAACCTTCCCCGAAAGAACGGTATCGACGTGTGCGGTGAGCTGCGCGTGATGAATAGTCGGATTCCGATTCTCATGATTACCGCATTTGGTGACATCGACAGCAAGATGGAAGCTTTTGATCAGGGTGCTGACGACTATCTGGTAAAGCCATTTCACCTTAAGGAGCTGTCGGCGAAGGTTCGGGTTTTTCTGAAACGAGCGGAGCAGGCGCCCCTGTTAGCCGACGTGTATGAAGCTTTCGGACTGCGTATAGATCCCAATAAAAAAGTAGTATTTCGTGAAGGAAAAGAAATTCATCTCACACCGAAGGAATACAGTCTGCTTGAGTATCTGGTGAAGAACAAAAGCAGGGTCGTGTCCAAAGACGAACTCGCCAGGAATCTGTGGGATGATGACTATGGTGTAACGCCAAACACCATTGAAGTATACATTAACTTTCTGCGAAACAAGATTGATCGCGATTTCAGTCATAAGATCGTACACACAAAGACCGGGTTTGGCTACTACATTTCAACAGAAAAGCGATGAATTACAAACAACAGCTTACTTTGTTGTTCGTGGGCTTGTTCTTTCTTGTGCTCGCTTCTATTCTCACGTTCATCTATGTGTCGTACTCTGAATTCAGGCGGGATGAATTCTTCGAACGACTTCGTCAAAAAAGCTATACGACGGTAAGGTTTCTCGCAGTCGTAAAAGAGATCGATGAAGATCTGTTGAAGGTGATTGATCGCAATACGATTAATGAAATGTACGATGAGAAGGTATTGGTCTTCGATGAAAACAATGAACTTATATACAGCAGCATCGACGATGAACCTATTCCCTACTCTTCGAATCTGATTGATCAAATCCGGACAAAGGAAGACAAGTTCTATGTGGATGAAGACGGTGACGAAGTTGTAGGTGTGCACTATCAGGAAGGGGGTCATGATTATGTTGTTTTGGCGTCGGCGTATGACCGGTTTGGTATCAGCAAACTTGAAAACCTTCGAAATCTCGTTATAGGGGCGTTGGTCGCAGGTACGATCCTGATAGCCGCGGCCAGTTATTTTTACATCGGGCAAGTATTCAAGCCGATTGACCAGCTTAATCGTTCTATTCAGCGAATCAACGAAAACAACCTGCGCGAGTTTGTGGAAGTAGGCAAGAATAAGGATGAGCTTGCCGACCTTGCATCAAATTACAATCAGATGCTGGCCCGGCTTTACAAAGCGTTTGAACTTCAGCGTTCGTTTGTGCGAAATGCATCTCACGAACTCAAGACGCCACTCGCAGTAATACTGGGAAAGCTCGAGAAGTTGTTCTCAGCTGAAACCGTTGCCATGAACCGCGAAACCATTGAATCGCTGATCGAAGATGTGCAGGGACAGGCTGCACTTGTTGATTCGCTCTTGCTTCTGCAGAGGCTGCAAACAGAAGTGCCGATCCAGAAAAGTGATTTGCGTGTAGACGAAGTGTTGGATTTCAGCGTTAGCGAGGTTAAGGCTGCTTTTGCTGATCTCCATGTTGAAATGGATTTTGATGCTTCGATTGTGAGCGACAGCCGATTAACGGTACGTGCCAACCTGATGCTGATGAAAATATGCTTCAGGAACCTCCTCGTCAATGCCGCGCTGTATTCGGACCCGCCTGATGTGCGTATCCGGATTTCATCGGATAGTGGCCATCTTACCATTGTTTTTTCAAATCGGGGTGTTGAAGAACTGCCCAATGAAATTTTTGAACCGTTCTATCGCGAGCCGAATGCGCACGCGAAACCCGGCAGTGGCCTCGGTCTGTCCATTGTTTCACAGATCGTTGCATCAGCATCGGGACGTATCGTATACAGTTACACTGAGGGCTGCCACGAGTTCAGTGTAAGGATTCCGCATCTTTAATCGTGTTTTAAGGTTTTCTTAAGGTCGGCATTAAGGTCGATTAAAGGTTCACGCCGTTCATTTGTCTGTTTGAAATGGAGAGATGACGGTTCTAAGAGCGATTACCCTTTTTTTATTTTTGACGTCGACGCTCGTCGCACAGGATACCAT
>JAEZDW010000314.1 GCA_023417955.1 Bacteroidota bacterium | reverse complement strand
CGTGACCACCCTTGCTGTAAATGTCTCCCATTACAGCAAGCTTGATGTACTCGTTGATGTCGAAGTAATAGCCGAGTCCGCGCAGGTTAAATCCCCGGCGTCGCTCCTCGTTGAAGCTCGGAAACAGAATCCCTGATGTGGCGGTTTGCTTGGCGGGAAACATTCCAAAAAGAAATGCTGCGGGAAGGGGAATGTCGTTGAATTCCATATAAAAGGGTCCCGATACAATCTTGTCATCGGGAATCGCTTTTGTCTTTGTCGAGCGGATCCGGAAGTGTGGGTGCTCAAGGCTGCATGTTGTGTAGCTGTTGCGAATGCTGAGAATTTCGTCTTGTTCATTTTTGAATGCCACCTCACTGTGAAGGAATCCTTCGCCCTGCTTGGTGACAACTTCGGTGATTCGCGCCCGTCGTGTTTTGAAGTTGTAAACGATGTCTTTCGTTTCATAAAGGTCGGGTCCGTCCTTGAAGATGGGGTACCCTACCCGTTGACCAAGAGAGTCCCTGCTGCCGTGCGCTGTAAGCGTGTTTTCAGCGTAGTCGATAATAATTTCATCTGCCTCAAGCTCAATACTACCGTATACAATTTTGGCGTTTCCATAAAGCCAGACGATCTTGCCGTCGACGCTGGCCCTTATGGAATCACGGGCGGAGTAATCAATCGTTGTTTCAATATCTCCCTTTCGGGTTGAAGCAGGAGTCTTTATGGTATCACTTTTGATTGCAGATGTGTCGGCCGGGGTGGCGCCTGCGACAGAGTCCTTGCGGATGGCGGGAGTGCGAACAGAATCCGGCCTTAGTTCCTGACCCGATGTAGAGAAACTGATCGTCGTGAGAAAAAGAATCAATGAAAAAATGAAACGCACCCTCGAAAGTGTAAAGTCCTCTTCTTTAGCTTTTTGCAAAAATTTTACAAATTTGCGTAAAGGTATTGCAATTACACAGAACATTGAAAGGCCAGTGAGGAATATAGGTTTAACAGCGCTTTTATTAGCAATAACCTTGCTAAATTCGTCCAGTACACTACCCTCCACCGAATTCAAGGTGGACGTCGTTGTTATCGACGCCGGTCATGGCGGTAAAGACCATGGAACTTCAGGCAAACAGATCAAAGAGAAAGATCTTGCGCTCAGTATCGCCCTCAAGGTTGGTAACTACATAGAAAAGAACGTTCCCGGGGTTAAGGTGATTTATACCCGCAAGGATGATACGTATTTGTCCCTGGACGAGCGGGCTGACATTGCTAACCGTGCCAAGGCGGACCTTTTTATATGTATTCACGCCAACGCCAATCCCAATACCAGGGCATACGGCACCGAAACATATGTTATGGGTTTGCACAAGGATGAAAGCAACCTCGCCGTTGCGAAACGTGAAAACTCGGTAATCCTTCTTGACGAAAACTATCATGAACGATATGAAGGATTCGATCCCAATAGTCCGGAATCCTATATTTTGTTCACCCTCACACAAAGTGCATTTCAGTCAAGCAGTTTAAGTTTCGCACAAAAGGTCGAAGACCAGTTTCGCAACCGCGTGGGAAGGGTGAGCCGCGGCGTCAAGCAGGCCGGATTTCTGGTGTTGTGGAGAACGACCATGCCCAGTGTACTCATCGAAACAGGCTTCCTTTCAAACTCGAACGAAGAAAAATTCCTGATCACCGAGGAGGGACAAAATCTTATCGCATCCGGTATTTATCGTGCGTTTAAGGAATACAAGTCGGAGGTCGAGTCTCTTCACTAAACAACTGCGTCCCGGCTCTGCCAACTTTCTCAATACTATCCTTTATATTTACAACTGCACAAAAACAGGTTTCCCTGATTGCCTGGTAATCATGGATACCGAAGCAACTGCAACATGAAATTATCGAAGGAATTTAAGGTTGGCCTATTCATGGTGATTGCCATCACCCTGTTGTATTTCGGATTCAATTTTCTGAAAGGAATTGATTTCTTTTCGACCAATAATAAATACTACGCGGTCTTTACCAATGTAGACAAACTCACTGAATCCAATCAGGTTTATCTCAATGGGTTTGCTGTTGGACGCGTCAGTGACATAAGAATCGAGCAGGCGAAGAACAGGGTTCTTGTTGAGCTTGATATTGATTCCGAAATTGTCGTTACCAGATCGTCGGTCGCGGTACTTAATGGCGAACTCCTCGGGGGGCGCTTTATTGAGCTGAAAATAAGACCCGGAGGCGACAAACTGAAACCAAAGGATACCATTCAGTCAGAGATTGCGAAAGGGTTGATGGACTTGTTTGCGGAAAACGCTGAACCCGTCGCTTCAAATCTTCAAAGTACATTGCAAAAACTCAATCTCGTTCTCGATAACCTGTCACTAAATACCCGCCGGCTCGACACTGTGTTTAGAGGTCTTCAACCGACGCCATTGATGTTGAATCGTACGCTTGCCAATGCCAATAAAAATATTGATGAATTGTCAACAAGCTTCAAGGATGTGGCCGGTAATCTGAATTCGAGCCTCAACGAACTTAAGCCCACACTTCAGAATTTCCGGTCGCTATCCGACAGCCTGAAAAATCTTGAACTCTCTGCAACGATCGATCGCGCGCAACGAAGCCTCGCCAAGCTGAATGAATCCCTTACACGCCTTAACAACGGCGACAACACGATGAGCAAACTGCTTACAGAAGATACGTTGTATGTCAATCTGAACCGACTACTCCACTCCGTCGACTCGCTCGCGAATCACTTTAACGAGAATCCCAGACATTTCCTCGCCCCGCTTGGCAAGAGCCGCAAGAAAATCGAACGCGATCAGAAGAAGGGGAACTAGAATAAGCGGGAATCGCGATTATATCAAGGATGTATTTGAAAATTGGAGTCGAAATCCAATCTTATAACCTTATTGCCCAATTGATCGAATCTATGAAACAGGAACTCGAATTCAATAAAAATGAAGATCAATTCAAGCAACTTGTCTATGCGCTTCAGCACAAGACAAAAAAGACAAAGCTCGGCGGTGGTGAAAAGAAGATCGATGAACAACACAAAAAGGGGAAACTGACTGCACGCGAACGCATTGACAGACTCATCGACATAGGGTCCGACTTTCTTGAGATTGGACTATTCGCCGGTGACGGCATGTACGTTGAACAAGGCGGGTGCCCTTCCGCAGGAGTAGTCACGGGGATCGGGCGTATACATGGGAGGTTGTGTGTTGTTGTCGCGAACGATGCCACGGTCAAAGCGGGTGCATGGTTCCCGATCACTGCGAAGAAGAATCTTCGCGCGCAGGAAATTGCTATGGAGAACCGGCTTCCGATTGTTTACCTCGTAGACAGCGCCGGTGTTTTTCTGCCCATGCAGGACGAAATTTTTCCGGACAAAGAACACTTTGGAAGACAGTTCCGCAATAATGCGCGGATGTCAGCCATGGGCATTATTCAAATAGCTGCGATCATGGGTAGTTGTGTCGCAGGCGGCGCATACCTGCCGATAATGTCCGACGAGGCGATGATCGTAGACAAGACCGGTTCGATATTCCTGGCAGGATCATACCTCGTAAAAGCGGCGATTGGAGAAAATGTAGACAACGAAACGCTTGGCGGAGCAACTACGCACTGCGAGATATCAGGAGTAACGGATAACAAATTCCCTAATGACGAAGCGTGTCTCGAATACATACGCGACCTGTTTTCGAAATTTGGAAAACCTGCATCTGCCGGACTTAATCGTACGGCGCCACAGTCAACCCAATTTGATGCTGCCGAGATATATGGAATGATGCCTGTTGATCGCGTGAAGCCATACGATACGATGGAAATCATACTCCGCCTTGTGGATGCTGATTCGTTTTCAGAATATAAAGAATTGTATGGGAAGACTTTGCTGTGCGGCACTGCCCGAATAGACGGCTGGGCAGTGGGTATCGTTGCTAACCAGCGAAAGATAGTCAAGACTAAAAAGGGCGAGATGCAGATGGGCGGTGTGATTTACAGCGACTCGGCGGATAAGGCCGCGCGTTTTATCATGAACTGCAATCAGCGTCGCATTCCGCTGTTGTTCCTTCAGGATGTGAGTGGTTTCATGGTGGGGAGCAAAGCTGAGCACGGCGGAATTATCAAAGATGGCGCGAAGATGGTGAATGCGATGGCGAATTCAACAGTGCCGAAATTTACTATCATCATTGGTAATTCATACGGTGCAGGTAATTATGCAATGTGCGGCAAAGCATACGATCCGCGACTTATTTTTGCATGGCCTACTGCACAAATCGCAGTCATGAGCGGCGCATCAGCAGCGAAAACGATTCTCCAAATACGCGTGAACACACTTAAGGCGCAGGGTAAGACAATAACGCCAGAGGAGGAAGCTGCGATTCTGAAGGAAATCACGGACCGGTACAATGAGCAGCTCAGTCCTTATTACGCGGCGTCGCGCCTTTGGGTAGATGGCGTTTTGGACCCCGTGGAAACCCGTAAGGCTATTTCAATCGGTATCGAAGCTGCTAACCATGCACCTATAGAAAGTTTTAACGTCGGAGTAATACAGACGTAGAACCGCGCAATGCCTGCCGCTGGAAAAAGAATCGAAAACCAGTTATCTTTCAACCATTACCATTGAACAGCATGAACGACGCGGAAATAAAGGCACTGGTTTCACTTTTGGATGATGAGGATACTCAGATAATCTCACACGTAGAAGAAAAAATCCTCTCGTTAGGAACGACGATCATTCCGTTTCTTGAACAGGAGTGGGAGAGCAACTTCAACCCCCAGGTGCAGAGACGAATTGAGGAATTGATTCATACACTTCAGTTTGAATTGTTGAAGGAACGCATTCGCGAATGGTACGGCAGTGATGATCACGACCTGATCACTGGCATGTGGCTTGTTGCAACGTATCAATATCCGGATCTCGAACTTCTGAAACTGAGACAGGAACTCGAGCAAATTTACTATGAAACTTGGCTGGAGTTCAAACCTGATCTTTACCCGTTTGATCAGGTGAAGATCATTAACGGTGTATTCTTTAACAAACTCAGGTTTGGCGCAAACACGAAGAATTTCCATTCACCTGGAAACTCCTTGATCAATGTTGTGCTGGAGACGAAGAAAGGAAATCCTATAACACTGTGCGTGCTTTACATGCTTGTTGCGCAGAAGTTGAAACTTCCGGTGTATGGCGTAAACCTGCCAAACCTCTTTGTGTTGACATACAAAGACGAAGTGAATACACAGTTTTATATAAACGCTTTCAACAAAGGACTGATTTTTTCCCGCCAGGATATCGAGAACTATATTAATGAGTTACATCTGGCGCCGCAACCATCCTTCTTTGAGCCATGTTCAAACCTCGACATCATTCGACGAGTATTTCGTAATCTCATCATGTCGTTCGATAAAATGGGCGAGCACGCGAAGGCTGAAGAGGTAAAGGAATTGTTGCTGATCATCGCTGATGGGGCTGATTTGGGCGTTTAGCCAACAATTCGTACCAGCACATCTCTCCATTCTCATGTAAGTTGCAGGGTCTTTTTTGCCTGTGATAATTTGGCTGGCGGCCGTATCTTTAATGTTTTAATCACAGCCCCTATGAGACTGACCGTACTTTTCCTGTTCATATCGTATTGCGCGGTGGCGCAGGAGTTTTCTCCGCGTTACGAATTGATCAAGATGGACAAGACTGTTAACACCTTTCACCATGAGGCCGCACCCGTGGTATCACCTGATGGTAAGACCCTGTACTTCTTCGTTCAAAACCATCCGGAAAATACAATGGGCAGGGACGACACACAGGATATCTGGATGTCGCGAAAGGATGAAAACGGTGTGTGGAGTCAGGCGGAACACCTTCGGAGTCCGTTCAACATTCATCAATCCAATCAGGTCTTCACAGTTTTTGAAGATGGCAGTCTCTTTATCCGGGGAGGCCGGTCAAAAGGCGAAAAAGGATTTTCAATCGTTTCGAATAATTCTCTTCGTGAAATCGAGGTGATCGGATTCAAGGAGATGAATAAAGGACGCTTTTATGGTGCAAGCATGTCGGCGGACATGAAACATATTATCCTCTACTTCAGCGAAAAACCAAACAGTGCAATCAGCAGTATTTATTCGAGCCACCTTCAGTCAGACGGAAAATACAGTCGGCCCGAATTGCTGAGTATATCGTCAAATACCGATGACCTCGGTCCGTTCATCGCTCCCGATCAGAAGACACTCTATTTTGCAAGTGCGCGTCAGGCACCTGGCCGTCAGGGTTTGACCGACATCTATAAAACAACTCGTCTCGACGATTCGTGGAAAAACTGGAGCACACCGGTTAATCTTGGTAAACCAATTAATACGAGCGCACTGGATTTTTATTTCACAATCGACAGAGAAGGAAACGTATTTACAAGTCGAGCGAACAAGGCACTGGAAGGCGGACAACTCGATCTTTACATGCTCGTGGAAAAAACATTTAAGGTCAACGTCACAGGAACTGTTTTAAATGAGAAGACCCAGGAACCGATAGGGAATGCGAGTGTGAAGGTAACTTTGCCGGGTGGTGAACCAACGACGGTCAGCACTGATCGCTCAGGGAATTTCAAAACCCAGTTCAAAGAGACACTGGACTATTCCTTAAACACGACTGCGGCAGGATTTATCCCGAAGGACCAAAAGTTTAAACTTCCGGAATTAGTTGCAGATACAACGGTACATATAGAGGTGTTGCTAAAACCGGTGCCGAAAGCATTGTTGCTGACAGGAAATGTTTATGACAAGAAGACGGATCAACTGATTGCTGCGAAGATTGATGCAACTCTTAAGGGTGAGCGAAACAAAATCAGCATGAGCGCGGCAAAAGGAAGCTATGAAAAGGAAATTCCTAAACTCGGATGGTACATTCTTTCGGCTTCGGCGGAAGGCTACCTTACTACAACGGATAGCGTATACGCGGAACACGAAGACATGACGCCATTTGTCAAAGACCTGTATCTCGCCCCGATTGAAGTAGGGGTGACTGTCAGGTTAAAGAATATATATTTTGATTTTGACAAGACATCTCTGAAGAAGGAATCATTTACGGAACTAAATAAGGTAGTTGAATTTCTGAATCAGAATCCTTCCGTTGAGATTGAAATTGCGGGCCATACCGACAGTAAGGGGAGTGATGAATACAACGCGAATCTGTCGCAGGGACGATCGCAAGCCGTCGTTGACTACCTGATCAGTCAGGGAATCAATGAGTACAGGTTGAGTGCACACGGCTACGGGGAATCAAAACCAATTGATACCAACGATACCGATGAAGGTCGCGCAAACAATCGCCGCGTGGAATTTACGGTATTGAAGAAGTAACTACTCCTCAACCATCTTGCTCTGACGAACTGTAAGATACTCCTTCATCAGCGCCATGGTTTCATTAACATCCTTTGCCACAAGGATGCGGTAAGTTCCGATGTTCTTGAAGAAGCGGATTGTAATTTCATCCTGGTTAAGGAGGATGATTTTCTTGTTTGACTTGATGGCCAGGGCGACTTCTGAAGCTGTTCCCGGTGCCATACCCAGCACAACGATCATGTGGCTCGAAAGGACGCTCACGTAATTTCTTCCGCTTCCCATACCAGTTACGATCCGAATGTCAGCATTTTCTGACGCAAGCTGCTCATTCCCGTCGGGGAGAATACCAATGGTAAGTCCATTAGCGTCGCGGGCGCCCTTCATAGCAGCGTCCATTACGCCAAAGCTCCGACCTCCGGTAAGAACGGCCCAGCCTTCTTTGGCGATAGCCCGTCCGAGTTCGAAAGCCATTTCATTGTCTTCGGGGGTTGCACTTTCGCCCGGTCCCATCACACCGACAATAATCTTACGCGCCATAATATTTTCGATTTAATCGCAATTTATACAGGGTAACGACAGCGACAAGGGCCTAAAGGTCAAATTCTGTCTCGCAGTCCAAACAAAAGTGTTTTTTTGACAATTGTAGGAAAAAACGGACGACAACACCCGGGTTCAAGGGGGTTCCGGCGACGTTTAGGATATGGCGCGACTGGCAATTCGGGCACACCGGCAGGTCATCGTCTTCGGTAGTGCCGGAAGAGACGGTACTCAATATTTCAGCTACGCGGTCCCGATCCCGCTCAAAAATATGCAGGTGTATGCCACCGGACAGAAGATGGGTCGTCAACGCGGTCAGGTTTTCGCCTGTCAAATAACAAGGGATCCCATAGGCGTCAAGCTTCGTCTTGACAATGTTCGCTTCGATAAGCGTATTAAAGGTGCAGGCTACAATAATGGAATCCTCGTTCTCCATACTGATCTAAACAAACGCTGCAATAAATTGATTTCAACAATCAAGAACGTTCTCAGAAAGCAAAGGAAGATAACGTTCCCTCCGGGGAATCACAAGTGCCGCGAAGGAGGGCAGCGGAGAATCGCTGCCTTCCGGGTTAAGCTGTCGTGAATTCGGCAAAGATCTCAAGGGTAACATCGTCACTTACAACAACGCCTCCTGCTTCTGTAAGACCATTCCAGGTAAGGCCGAAATCCCGGCGATTAATCTTTCCTGCAATTTCAAATCCGCTTACATCGCCGCCACCAAATCCCTTGACCACACCATTATGTACGACGTCAAGTCTTACGGGGCGGGTTGTTCCGCGGATAGTCAGGTTGCCCAATACGGTGTAGTTTGAATCTGAACTTTTTGTGATCGATGTGGAGTTGAATGTCAGTTTGGGATGATTTGCTGCGTCGAAGAAGTCAGCAGATTTCAGGTGGCTGTCGCGCTGGGCGTTTTTTGTATCGACGCTGTCTACGTCTGCCTCGAAAGAAATCCTGGCGCTCTCAAATCCTCCGTCGGTTTCATCAATCGTCGCCTGAAAATGGTTAAAATGCCCAGTTACGGTAGAAACCACGAGGTGTTTCACCTTGAATTTTACTTCTGAGTGTGCGGGGTCGATTTTCCAGGTTGCCATAGAATGTGCTTTATTTTAAATAATAAGTAATATTGATAGTTGTATATACAACTATCATCCGGCCAATAGTTCCACGACAACGAAAAATCTTTGATGTCTTTGAATCGCCGATTTGGTATGCCTGATCGGAAAAG
>JAEZDW010000276.1 GCA_023417955.1 Bacteroidota bacterium | reverse complement strand
ATGGAGAAGTTCAGGTCAAATTCAAGAGAATGCGCGGGATTTGACCGCGAGAAAATGATGTAACGCATCGTACTGACACCGGGTACGAGTCCGCCCTCAAGCGCGATCTGCAGGGTATTCAGCGTTTGCCCCGGTTCCAGACGAACGATATAGTCTTCCACCCGCTCATCCAGGCAATTATTATCAATACAGAAGAAGTTCTTTTGGGTGCTTCCGATCTGTTGGCTGAGTTTCCTGATGACGAGGGTAAGGGGTTTTTCGGTAAGATTTCGAAGTCGGAGAGGGGCTTTAACAACTTCGCCGATCGTTCCTTTGTAATTCTCTGTCAGATTGGAAACCTCAAATGTCTGGGCGGAGGCACCCAGCCACAGGAAAAATAAGAGGCCCAACAGAGGAATTTTCCGCATACACTTTTCAGAATCACAAAATTTAATCTTTTGCGCAGAATTTCCATAATACGAAAGCAGTTTTTTCGTTAAGCGGCGCGAAACTGTTATCACAAACGTTTGCGCTCAACCAATGGGGGCCCTTTTTGCTTCTTCACGACGTCTTTCCGGGTTGGTTTCTCATTCTCCCGCCAGGAAAAGCCGGGTAGCTGTTTCTGGTCATCCTGTAATTCGTGGGGTGGGATAAAATGGGCATCCGGCCTCACGTAAAAACTCATGTTATTTACCTTTCCCTCCACGAATCTTATTGTGATCCTGCTGCAGATAATTTTGTTCATACCCATAGCCGTCGCGACCGAATCTTTTTTGTTTTCTTCCAAAGCAAAAAAGAGACTCTCACCATTGCCGAGGACGTAAACCCGATCAATGTTGCCGTTTTTGAATTCGGCCTCCATCCGTCGGCCTTTGATCTGATTAAAATTAATCAGCGTATCGCGGGAGATAACAAAACTGTTGACATCCATGAAAATCCGGTCGATGGTATTATTGCGAATCATCATGCGGATTGTGTCCGCAGTCATTTGATTTCCTTCGGACCACAAAACCGGATCCCGGTACATGAAGATGAGCGAGTCAGCCTGCCGATACTCGACGGAATCCGCCCGACCCTGCATGTCGCCCTTAAAGATTTTTACATTATTGTATGCAAGCAGGCGCTTCTTTGTTGGGTCTTCGCTTTCAATCGAAACCAGTGTATCTGCAGTCATGAACAAGGTATCATTGTTGGCAGTGATCTTAGCGACGTAGGCGTTATTGTAAACTTTTGATATCCCTTTGTACTTGAAGTAATCTGCGGCCTGCCCATAGATGATCATGTTCTCTTTCTTGGATGTCATGACCACATTGCCGCGCAGTCTGTAAATTTTTCTCAGGTCGTCCAGAAAGTAGTCTTCGCTTTTGACTTTATAGTCCTGTGTTTCTCCGGTACCGAGGTCAAATATCGACTGCTTCGTCCTCGCGTCGTATTCACCGGAACTGTAGACGAAGGTGCTGCTGTCTTTGTTTACAACTGTTGTCGGTGTCCGAAAGTAAATGATCTTCGTTCGCGAGTTGTATTGAAGGCTGTCGGATGTCATCGTATAGTCGGGATTGGTAACCACGACGTTTCGTTTGAACGACGCCACGTTGGAAGTAGAGTTGTAATAACCCTTGCGACTAGTCAGTACGTTGATGCTGTCCACCAGCCTGCCGCCATTGATGTAATACGCCATGTTGGCTACACGGTCGAAATCGAGATAATCAGTGTACAACGTCGCCGTCGCAAGCTTTGTAAACACAACGTTTTGCCTGAGCTTCGCAATCTTCGTGTTGCCGTCGTACTCAAGGCGTCTCCCGGTTATTGTTACGGAGTCACCTTCTAGTATTCGGACTTTTCCAAAAGCCTCAACAAAATTGCGCTTCTTATACAAGTAGGCAGAATCGCAGTAGATCGTGGTCTGCTGCTGTTCGAAAACCACGTTTCCGATCAGTCTTTGAAACTGTTCGCCGTCAGTTGAACGCGCTCCTTTGAAAATATCGGCATTCTTGATGTCAATCGGACGCTGCGCGAGAGCAGGGAACATCCCGGCCAGGAAGAAGCTGATTATCAATGAAATCAGAATCCTCAGGAACTTAATTTGACCCGTAAGAGCGGGATGTGAAAATAGGGAACGAAGGCTCAGACGCATAATTCTCCCGCAAGCTACATAAAATCGTAATTTTGGTCGTGCTCCAGCAATTTTTGAACCACCTTCGGGATCAACAACTCTGCAGCTCGTCAGACCAGGTGCTGCTGGCGGTGAGCGGAGGCATCGACTCTATGGTAATGCTGCATCTTTTCCTCGATGCCGGATACAAGCCAGGAGTGGTACACTGCAACTTCGGACTTCGCAACGAATCGGATGAGGAGGAAACCTTTGTGGCGAATGAATGTCAACGCAGTGGTCTGAGATTTCATTCATGCAGATTTAAAACTGAGGATTACGCCCATGAAAACGGCTATTCCATACAGGTAGCTGCCCGCGAACTTAGATACTCATTTTTCGAGGAGGTTATGGCGAACGAGGGCTATAATGTCCTCGCCACTGCACACCACGCCACCGACAATCTTGAAACGGTTTTACTGAATCTTACACGAGGAACCGGTATCGATGGTATTGCAGGCATCCCTGTAAGAAACGGCAACATTATTCGACCGCTGCTTTTTGCTTCGCGTGCTGTAATCGAAAAGTATGCGCTTGCGAATCATGTCAAATGGATGGATGACTCGAGCAATCTTACGACGGATTATAGTCGCAACCTGATTCGTCACCGCGTGCTACCAGTGCTGAAAGAAATAAACCCCGGTCTTGACGATACAATACGATTAACCCTTCGGCGATTAAGAGGAGCGCGATACTTCAGCAAACGGAGCATTGATGATTTTTCTACTGGTGCAGTTAGGGCCGATGGTGACGATATCGTTATTGATCAGGCACTACTGCTGAGAATGGAATTCCCCGATGTTTTACTTTGGGAAATTATAAAAGACTTCGGCTTTGGTTTCGATCAGTGCGAACAGATACTTATGAAGCATCAATCAGGTCGAAGGTTCAGTAGTACAAGCCATGAACTTGTAATCGATCGTGGAAGATTAATTGTACACGCATTGCGGGAAAGGAGAGAACTCTGCGTTGTAATTGATCAGCCAAAAGGAGTCTATGCCGCAGAAGGATTGGAACTTTCAATTTCTGTGCGGAGTGCGGGCGAATCAGCGATCACGCCCGATAATAATATCGCTCAACTTGACATGGATCAACTTACTTTTCCACTTACATGGCGGACGTGGAAGGATGGCGATCATTTTACCCCTTTGGGGATGTCAGGACGAAAGAAGGTTAGTGACTTCTTGGTTGATCAGAAAACTCCTCTTCACAAAAAGGCAGCCGTTTCCGTTGTTGAGTCAGGTGGGGAAATTGTTTGGGTTGTCGGCATGCGTATAAGTGACCGGGCAAAGATCACCGATTCGACAAGGAAGATTTTGGTCATGACACACCGGCCATCCGACCTCGAGAACCTGTGATTAATCTCAGTATTAATTACTTACAGGTTGGTTTCCTTAATTGAACCCTATCTTCTAAATTGGCGCCCGAATTGAGCGAGGCTTAGCTGCTTTTTTTGGGCAGCCATCGTTGGTACCGGCCATGTTGGTGTGATACCGACTGGAGAAGTCCCGCTGATGCAACTTAAACCATACTTAATATGAAAATTACTGTTGTTGGCGCTGGTAATGTTGGCGCTACCTGTGCGGATGTTCTGGCCTACAAGGAAGTGGGGAACCAGATTGTACTGGTCGACATCAAAGAAGGACTTGCTGAAGGAAAGTCACTCGATATTTGGCAAAAAGCCCCCATCGATCTTTACGACAGCAGAACTGTCGGCGCTACCAACGATTATGCTAAGACCGCCGGTTCTGACGTCGTCGTTATTACTTCAGGTCTGCCGAGAAAGCCGGGCATGAGCCGCGACGATCTTATTGGCACAAATGCCGGAATCGTAAAGTCGGTTACCGACAACATTGTAAAACATTCACCTGATGCCATCATTATTGTGGTGTCAAACCCCCTTGATGTGATGACGTATCAGGCGCACATTACTTCGCGTCTGCCGCGTACACGTATCATGGGTATGGCTGGTATTCTTGACACCGCACGTTACCGTGCATTTCTGGCTGAAGCATTGAATGTATCTCCTAAAGACATCCAGGCTATGTTGCTTGGCGGCCACGGTGACACGATGGTACCGCTTCCGCGCTACACTACTGTTGCGGGTATTCCGGTTACGGAACTTATTGACAGCGATAAACTTAACGCTATCCTTGAGAGGACTAAAGTTGGTGGTGGTGAGCTTGTGAAGCTGATGGGAACTTCAGCCTGGTATGCACCAGGTTCCGCTGCTGCACAGATGGTAGAGGCCATCGTTAGAGATCAGCGTCGTGTCTTCCCTGTTTGCGTTAAGCTTGAAGGCGAGTACGGCATTAAAGATTGCTATCTGGGTGTACCGGTAGTACTTGGTAAGAATGGCGTTGAGAAGATCATCGAACTGGATCTCAACAACGAAGAAAAAGCGCTCCTCGAGTCAAGCCGGAAGGCAGTTCGCGAAGTGATGGATGTGCTCGACAAACTGAGTGGATAGTTCGAATCAACTGACAAAGAAAAAGGCAGTCCTGCAGAGGGCTGCCTTTTTGGTTTTGTCGGGCGAGTTCCCTGCGGATTATATCAATCCGGGGTTACGCCTCTAAAGTCTGACAAAACTCATTTGTTACCCCGATAGATAATTTCTCCTTTGACGAGACCGTAACGAATGCGAACGTCATCAGGTAATTCATTCACGAAAGGATCTTCAACTGCGTGCAGGCCAGCTGCACGAATTCGTTCCGGGTAGTCGTGACCGTATTTTCTCACATGATCACTTTGACCAAAGACTTTCTCGCGTTCGCGCGGATCCGTAATCGTATCATCTGCAAATGTCTTTTCTCCGACCGGATTAAAAAACGGCACCTGTAGTATGGCGAATCCGTTAGGTTTTAGTACGCGTTGGATTTCGCGCATAGCCTGAATATCGTCGCGGACGTGTTCAAGCACATGGTTGCAGAGCACGGCATCAAAAGTGTTTTCCTGGAAAGGAATCGCGTGAATGTCCATCTTTACTTTCGCGAGCGGTGACTCGATATCAGCGGTGATATAGCCGTCACCGTGTTGGTTTTCAAACCGCCGTATGAAACACGCCTCCGGTGCGATGTGCAGAACGTGCAGTTTTTCTGTGAAGAAAGTGGTCTTTTCTTTAAGATAGAGCCACATCAACCGATGACGTTCCAGCGAGAGACAATTTGGACACAAAGCGTTTTCGCGTGGCTTAAGCCTTCCGTAAGGCAAGAACTTTCGGAATTGCGATCCGCAGACAGGGCACTCGACCTGGTTTCCGCGGTACATTAACCCGGCAAGGCGAACGCCCCATCCACCCAGGCGCTGCAGATATTTGCGGGGCACAAATCGCACTAACAACGAAATAATCTTCTTCATTGGCGTCCAAAAATAGTAAAAGAGCCCTGCCAAAGTAGCAGAAAATCAAAAGTTTAGTCCATGTAAAAAAAGGTGATCAGGATAAAACTATTTAGATTCGACCTTCATCTTTACATACAGAAAGGGGTACCAGACCTTCACGAGTACTAAATGGCCGAAACCTTACTTGATATTGCAATGATGCATTCGGACACCTTGATCTTGCGCGCGCGTCAGGGCGACCAGAATGCGCAAGGGAAACTGGTGCAGATGTGGTATAAGAGAATCTACAATTTCTCTTTTAAGTTCTTTGTTGACCACGACCTCGCTATGGAGGTAACCCAAAAGTCTTTTATCTCGATGTGTCGGAATCTGGGCGGCCTCCAGGATCCGGCACGGTTCAAGTCCTGGTTGTACAAGATTGCAGTCAATTACTGCCGGGAGGAAGCTCGAAGAAGGAAAGGAAATCGCGCGCTTTCGTTTGACGTCGTCTGGAATAGTGAAGCCGAAGACTCACCTATATGGGAATCTTCCGCGCAACGTCACGAGAATCCGGAAAGACAGTACCATCACGCTGAAGTCAGCGATATCCTTCAGCAGGCACTGCTGGAACTTAACGAAGACCAACGCGAAGTGGTAATTATGAAGGAGTTCGAGGGGCTGAAGTTCCGCGAGATCGCAGAGGTGTTAAACATCTCTGAGAATACGGTGAAGTCGCGGATGTATTACGGCCTCGACGGACTGAGAAAGATTCTTGAAAGCAAAAACATAACGAAAGATACACTAGGCTATGAGTTATAAACCGGATCAGCAGGAATTGATGGCTTATCTATACAATGAGCTGGAGCCATCCGAGAGAGCAAAGGTAGAGCGGTATCTTACGGATAACCCGTCCGTGAAGGAGGAATTGCAGAAACTCGCGGGCGTATCGGCCATGTTAAAAAGTGTTAAGGATAAGGAGGTAATTGCGCCTCCCATCTTCCTGCCCGACGCAGCGAAGACGCGTTTCCTTGATACGCCTTATTTCAAAACAATCGCGAGTATTGCCGCATCGCTTATAGTCATCATCTTAGTTGGAAAGCTTACCGGCGCCAGCATTCGATTCAGTGACAATGAAATGCGCCTGTCATTTGGCACAGTTGAACCTGCTGCGGTAACAAACAAACCTTCAGTGCAAGGTGAACTTACCGCTGATGATGTCCGCAAAATGATTAATGAATCACTTCAGGCAAACAATGCGGAGCTTACCGGAAACTGGGAAGCATCGCGTGCAAAAATTGAGCAGTCGATCAAAAGCAATCTCAGTCTGAATTCGGAAAAGATGGATGTTCTCGTTCGTCAGGCGTCTGCGGCTTCGCGTGAGCAGGTACAGCAATATGTCTCAACCCTTCAGGCGGAAAATATGAAGATGGTGAAGGATTATTTTTCACTCACCTCCTCAGAACAGAAGGATTACATTGAAGGACTGCTTGTGGATTTTGCGAAATATCTTCAGCAGCAACGTCGCGACGACATGCAATTGGTTGAATTGAGGCTTAATTCCATCGAACAAAAGAGCAATGTGTTCCAGGAAGAAACCGAACAAATTCTGACCAGCATTATCAGCAGCGTTGGAGGACCAATCCCAACGGAAACAAAATATTAGAAAACAAAACACATTAACATCAAAGTATATGAGAACTATTTTTCATTGGGTGATCTGCTCGTTCCTGATCGTGGTTTCCGCTGGAAACGCGATAGCGCAGAAGGCGGATGAGGAAAGAATGAAGCGGGATATCGCAGTTGCGGAAAATGTTCTGACGACGCTCATCAAACAACAATTTGATAATCAGCGCATGTTTTTTCCGCTGGAAGTGAGAGGAAGCTATCAATCCGGATACGGTGTGACGTTCACGCTTCCCGCGGACTATACAACGGCGATTGCTATTTCAATCCCGCAGAGCAGAAGCGTGATCATAGAAGCCCCCGGCGACCTTGCACCTGTGGTTGGCTACAACTTCCGTTCTGGTATGGAGGAAGAACTGGAGCGCACCGATGAAGAAAAGGCGCGCTCGAACAGCCTCAAGGATAACGCTCGTGAAAAACAACTTCAGAAAAGACGCGCCGAGCTCGACAGCACGCGAAATGCATATAACGGGAAAGTTATTGAGGCAGTAAAGACGTTTCTTGTGGACTACGGCGATATGATTAGTCAATTGGGTGTCAACGAACGCATCGTTGTCACTAATCAGGGTAACCAGCCTCGTGTATGGGTAGGTCATTTCTTCAATGCACCGAAACGCACGCATCTTTCCATCGAAGCGATGAAGTCGGACATTGCGGCATTCCGGCAGGGAAAAATTTCACGGGACCAGGCGATTGCAAAAATCAAGGTTGTTAACACTGAAACGTCAAGCGAAGTGGAGCCTGATCTGGAATTACTTGTAAGCATGTTCAACAGGTTGTATCGGGTTGACTTGTCGAAGACGTTCTTCACCGAAAACAACATTTACTACGAACGGTTAAAAGACTTTGGTGCAATCTTCTATATGACTGTTTACAGCAGCTCAGAGGTAGCACGTGACCGGTTCCGTATGCCGACAGTAGGTGAGAGCGACATGGATCTTGCTACGCGTAACAAAAAAGTGAAGGAGATGTATCCGGCCTTTGAACAGGATTTGAAGGAAAATATTCTTGAATATGGTCGCACAGTAAAGAGTCTGGGCGATGATGAAGTACTCGTATTCCAGGTGAAAGTGACACGCTGTCCTGAGTGTGGCATACCATCTACGCTGGAATACACAGTTAAGGGCGACGTTTTGAAAAACTATAATTCGGGCAAGTTGGATAAAAAGTCGGCGTTGTCTCAGGTCGCGATAAAAAAAGGTTCGAATCAGTAGAATTGGTTACGGTGCAGTGTTACTGCACCGTCCTTTACACCAATGGAAATAGGGATAGACAGGAGGAGTGTTTTTCTCCAGTGTATTTTGGTACTTTTGCAATTGTTTCTATCACCGTTGCGGATATTTAGCCGACGAATCCCATCAGGTCTTGTTCAATTAATTACCCTGAAATGAAAAAGAATCTTCTTATCGGAGCCGGTATCGTGGTTGTTCTGGGTGCCATCTATTTTGTATTCGGTCGGAATGAAGCTGGGGGGTTGGCCGATGTCATGACGC
>JAEZDW010000102.1 GCA_023417955.1 Bacteroidota bacterium | reverse complement strand
CTTGCGGCTCGAAGCTCGCAGCTTGAAACTGAAACTTACTCATCTCACTAGCAGCCACAGCCAGAAGCCAGAAGCCAGAAGCTAACTTTTAACCAAACTACTCGTTCCTCAGCGTAACCGCCGGATTCACCCTCGACGCCCTGGTCACGATGAACGCAATGGTCATCGCAGCAATCACCACAACTGCAAGTATGCTTATGATAAAATACGCGGGGGCTATATCAATTTTATAGGCGAATGAACTCAACCACTTCCTCGAAAGAAACAAACTCGCAGGAACAGCCAACACTGCAGCGATCAGGATCAACTTGATGAAATCCTTTGCCAGCAACACCAGCAAAGTCGACACCGATGCACCAAGCACTTTTCGAATACTCACTTCCTTAAGCCTTCTTGCAATCGTAAATGAAGCAAGTCCCAATAATCCCAGCATCGAAATGACGATTGAAACCATCGAGAACACCGTGACAACGCTGTTGAATCTTGTTTCAGAAACATAATTTTGTTGCAGCCTGTCATTCAGGAAGAAAAAGTCAAACGGACTTTCAGCTACCATCGTCGTCCATTCCTTATTCAGAAACGCGAGACACGATTCAATATCGCCGCGGAATCGAATCATGATGTAATTCGTGAAGAACTCATCCCATTGTGTCTTGTCACCCCTGACAATGATCAGCGGCCCAATCTCGGCAGTCAATGGTGCGAAATGAAAATTCTCCACGACACCCTTCACGGTGATCGGCCCCTCAAGCGTTCCCACCAACACCTGACCAATTGCATCTTCAGGATTACTCCAACCGTATTCAGTCGCCATCGTTCTGTTTATGATGGCATGGAAACCAGTACTTGTTATGTCGTCCGAAAACTCTTCACCGGCAACCATCGAAATACCCATCGTCTTCGCGAAGTCATTTCTTACATAGAGGCATGGCTTCAGGGTCAGCTCATCATCGGCGTCTCCCTGCTTCTTGTAGTTTGACGATTGAAACTCACGCCCGGGAATGGTGTTTACTGCGGAGACGCTGACTATCCCCGGATAAGTAAGCAGGCGCTCCTTAAACGTTTCGTATTTGGGTACTACAGATAGCCGTTGTACGGGCAGCACAATAATCTCTTCGCTGTGAAAGCCCAGCTTCTTGTCGCGCATAAACTGAATTTGTCCAAAGACAATCAGGGTACCTGAAATGAACACGATAGCGAGAAAGAACTGCAGAACAACAAGAGAGCTGCGCAGCCACGGCCATGACGAAGAACCTGGCAGGCCGGGTTTCAACGTGACGAGTATCTGCTTTCGTGAAAGAACAATCGATGGATACGCCCCCGCGCAAACAGCTACGATGACAACGATGCCAATATACGCTGTGATGACGGCAGGTTGAGCAACGTCTGCCAGGTTCAGCGATTTCCCTGTGAGGTTATTCAGCCAGGGTAACGCCACGACTACTGTGAGTACCGCAAGCAATGCCGACAGTAGCACAACAATAAATGATTCAGCGAAAAATTGAAACGCGACAGCCGTTCGGGATGCTCCGGCTATTTTCCTTACACCGATCTCTTTAAAGCGTTGCGCACTTTGCGCAGTTGACAGGTTCACGAAGTTGATGCAGGCCATGATCAGTATGGCTATGGCTGCCAATGAGAATATCTCACTGTACTTCACGTCACTCATGGGAGCAATCTCATACGCTGATTTCGAATGCAGATAAATGCGGTCAATCGGCTGCAGCGCCAGCGAAACCTTTCCTTTCAGAGAAGGATGATAGTATTTGTCAGCAAAAGACTTCAGCTGACTACCCAGCAATTCCTTTTGCGCCGGATCATTGAGGACCACATAACCCCACACAGGATTCCAGTACCAGTTCATCTCCGGAATTCCCTTCTCAAACAAATGGTTCAGCGAATGAAAGGACGCGACGAAATCCATTTTGAAATGTGTATTGCGTGGTATGTCAGCCATAACACCCGTAATCAACAGGTCGTACTTTCCTTCAAACTTCAAAGTCTTTCCAACTGCCGGGGCCGTTCCAAAATACCGACGCGCCGTGCTTTCTGTAAGCACTACTTTACCAGGACCATAGAGGGCAGCTTGTTTGTCGCCCTCGATAAGGCGGAAACCAAATACATCAAAGAAGGTGGAGTCGGCAAAAAAGAAATGCGGCTCATTAAATGCCTTCTTATCTTCCGGTGACTCGTATGTAATCGCAAGCGTTGACGCCTGAAAATTGAACAGTCGCGTTTGTGTCTTAACCAGGTCGGGAAACTCATGTTGGAGCGTGGTGGTAACAGGAAACGGAAGGCTTGACCCTTCGCCTTCTTCATCGTCCTGTATTACGCGGAAAAGACTTTCCTTGTTTGCAAAGTACTTGTCGTACGACAATTCATCGACAATGAATAAAAGAATTGCCAATGCCGACGCAATACCAATAGACAGGCCTATGATGTTGATCAGACTGAAAAGCCAGTATTTCTTTACGTTCCTGGCAGCCACAACGAAGTAATGCGAGTTCATAAACGACATAGATTTAAATCTTTTGTGAGGGAAAACGATCATCAACCGACTTCCTGAGTGGCCGCCTCTGCAGTCCATCTCGGTTCAGCTGCGCTATCATTACAAGAAGCATGATTAGCATCCCTGGGGCGGTGACGAAACGTGATCCGCGAATATCCTTTAATCGAAATAAGGAAGATTAGCCGTTCCGATAATTACCGCACATAAAAAAGCCTATCCTCTCAAATGGTTAAGTACTACCAATTGGGTGATAATCTTTGAAACCACTTTGGGCGGGGAATACAGGAAGGTAAATTCAAGAATGTCAAGCCGCGTTGTTGAAGGTGTACGAAGATCATTTGGGCATGCCCCCGCCTTATAGTTAGGCTGAAGCTAATAGTGAGCAATACCTCCGACGCTCGCGTTGAATTCGCGTGCATTGCCCCGCGGGGTCGCGCTTTCCGGCCTCGCCATCCCACGCACATGCCACTTCGGGCTCAAGCAAGCCTTCAATCGCTCATGCGCGGTTTGTGCTTGATTCACACTTTTATTTTTTCCAATACAGCTTTTAAAATCCCAACCGCCCTTTGCAACTCGCCATTATTTAACGACGCAAAACCCAAACGCACGGAGTTGTAATGGGTTCGCTTCAAATCATAATCGGTACCATCGGTCATGATCAGTCCTTTTTCTGCGGCAGCCGCTGCGAGTTTACGCACATCAGTTGTATGAAAGTTAGTCCAAACGGACATACCACCAT